>CALLZA010000965.1 GCA_937858165.1 uncultured Ardenticatenia bacterium | reverse complement strand
GTTCTTTCCTGTGTTGTGCGCCATTCTCTCAGACCGGCTCACGATCTTAGCCTAGGTGAGCAACTCACACACCAACTAGCTTAGCGTGCTCGGGCACCTCTTCCTTTTTTTTTTTTCAAGCAGAAGACGGCATACGAGATCTAGTACGGTCTCGTGGGCTCGGAGATGTGTATAAGAGACAGACATCGCCCACGTCAGCAACGAGGTGTCGTTCGCCGCCGACTGCCCTTTCCCCGACGCCTACGGCGGCATGACCTTCTGCTCGCGCGACCCGTACTTCGACCTGCTCAAGCACCTGGGCATCGACGTGGTCGAGTTGACCGGCAACCACCTCAACGACTGGGGGCGGGAGCCACTGGCCCGTTCGCTGGACATGTACGCCGCCGCCGGTATGCAATGGTATGGCGGCGGCCGCGACCTCGCTGACGCCACGCGGCCGCTGGTCATCGACCACAACGGCAACCGCATCGCCTTCGTCGGCTGCAACCCCGTCGGCCCGGCCGGCGACTGGGCGCTGGCCGACGCCGCCGGTTCGCGCCCCTGCGGCCCGGATATGGCGGCGCAGATCGCCCAGTTGCGGGCCGAGGGGCACGTGGTCATCGCCACGCTGCAATACATCGAGCACTACCGCTACGACCCACCGCCCGACCAGATCGCCGCCTTTGGCGAACTGGCCGCGGCCGGGGCGGCGGCCGTCTCCGGCAGCCAGGGCCACCACGCCCAGGGCTTCGCCTTTCAGGATGACGCCTTCATCCACTACGGGCTGGGCAACCTCTTCTTCGACCAGATGGACATGCTGGCCACGCGGCAGACGTTCGTCGATACCTACGTCATCTACGACGGCCGGCTGCTGAGCGTCGAGTTGTGGACGGGGCTGATCGAGAACTGGGCGCGGCCGCGGTTGATGACGCCCGAGGAACGCGCCGATCTGCTGCAAACCGTCTTCGCCGCCAGCGGGTGGTAGTCTTGTCCCCTCGCCCTTTGGGAGAGGGATAGGGAGAGGGTGGCTTGTCCCCTCGCCCCTTGGGAGAGGGATAGGGAGAGGGTGGCTTGTCCCCTCGCCCCCTGGGAGAGGGATAGGGAGAGGGTCTTATGTCTTCAACAACCAAACCACCAATCGATCCAACCACCCGCCAACACGCCCGTGAAAACCGTCACCACCAATCACCGGCCGAAGCCAAGCTATGGAAAATCCTGCGCAATCACAATGTGGACGGCCGCAAATTTCGCCGCCAACACCCAATAGGCCCCTACATTGTAGACTTCTACTGCCATGAGGCAAAGCTTGTTGTGGAACTGGACGGCCGTTCGCACGATGCGCAGATGGACTATGATGCCGAGCGGACGGCGTGGTTGGAGAGTCAGGGGTGCCGGGTTGTTCGGTTTACGAACGCCCAGGTGATGAAGGACACCGTAAGCGTGGTGGAGGGGATTCGGCTGGCATGTGATGAAGAACCCTCTCCCTAACCCTCTCCCGAGGGGAGAGGGAACCAGAACCCTCTCCCAGGGGGCGAGGGAAGAAGCACCCTCTCCCTAACCCTCTCCCAAGGTGCGAGGGAACTGGAGTAGGAATTAGGCCAAATGTGCTATAATACCTTGCCGGATCGCCCCGCACCGACCCGGCCACAGGACAACCGATGACCACCGACCGCTTCGTGATGATCGACGGCCACGCCCTGGCCTACCGCATGTTCTTCGCCCTGCCGCTGGAGTCGTTCACGACCAAGAGCGGCGAGCCGACCAACGCCACCTACGGCTTCACCCGCACCCTGCTCGACCACATTCTGGCCGACGAGCCGCCGGACTACCTGGCCGTCAGCTTCGACCTGGGCGCGACCTTCCGCGACGACCTCTACGCCGACTACAAGGGCACGCGCGACAAGATGCCCGACGAGTTGGACGTGCAGATCACGCGCATCAAGGAAGTCGTGCGCGCCCTCAACATCCCCATCCTGGAGTGCGAAGGGTTCGAGGCCGACGACGTGCTGGGCACCATCGCCCGGCAGATGAACGGCCGCGTCCCCGTCTACATCATCACCGGCGACCGCGACCTGCTGCAACTGGTGGACGACAACACCCGCGTCGAGCTGCCGCCGCGGCGGGCGGGCGACAGCGCCGAGGTCTACGACGCCGCCGGCGTGGTTGGCCGGCTGGGCGTGCGGCCCGATCAGGTGGTCGACTTCAAGGCCCTGGTCGGCGACGTCAGCGACAACATCCCCGGCGTGCGCGGCATCGGCGACAAGACGGCCATCAAGCTGCTGGCCGAGTACGGTACACTGGAAAACCTCTACGCCCACCTGGACGACATCAAGGGCGCATTGCGCCAGAAGCTGGCGGACGGCCGCGAGTCGGCCGATCTCAGCTACCAACTGGCCCGCATCGTCACCGACGCGCCGGTGACCGTCAAGCTGGAGGATTGCCACACCCGCGACTTCGACATCAACAACGTGATCGCCCTGTTCCGCGAACTGGAGTTCCGCGGCATGACCAACGCCCTGGTGGCCAAACTCGGCGCGCCGGAGACGCCGATCACGGTCACGGCCGAGGGCGAGGCGTGGCGGCCGACCGAGGTGGTCGTCGTGCGCGACGAGGCGGCGCTGGCCGATCTGGCGACACGGCTGGCGGCGGCGCAGTGGATCAGCTTCGACGTGGAGACCGACAGCCTGGAGCGGCTGCTGGCCGGCGTCGTCGGTATCTGCCTGGCCATCGAGCCGCCGGTGGCCTACTACATCCCCATCGGCCACGTCACCGGCGCGGCCCAGGTCGACAGCGGCCAGATGAACCTCTTCGCCGGCGAGGCCCAGCCCGCCCCCGACCAGTTGCCGCTGGCGCGGGTGGTCGAGGTCATCGGCCCGGCGCTGCGCGACCCGGCCATCCCCAAGGTGGCCCACAATGCCAAGTTCGACTGCATGATCCTCAGCCGCCACGGCCTGCCGGTGTCGCCGGTGGCCTTCGACACGATGATCGCCGAGTGGCTGACCGACCCGGCGACAAAGCACAAGGGGCTGAAGGACCTGGCCCGCCACCGGCTGGGGGCGGAGATGACCGACATCGAAGCGCTCATCGGCCGCGGCAAGACGCAGACGACCTTCGCCCAAGTGCCGATCGAGACCGCCGCCCCCTATGGCGCGGCCGACGCCGACATGACGCTGCGCCTGCTGCCGCTGCTGCAGCGTGAGCTTCAGGAGAAAGGGCTGACCCAGTTGCTCGAACTGGAGATGAACTTGCTGCCGGTCATCATGGACATGGAGCGGGCCGGTGTGCGCATCGACGTCGACTTCTTTCGCCACATGTCCCAAGACCTGACGGCGGCGCTGCTGAAGCTGGAGCAGACGATCTACGACATTGCCGGCGAGCCGTTCAACATCAACTCCACCCAGCAATTGAGCGACATGCTGTTCAAGAAGCTGGGCCTGCCGCGCGAAGGGCTGAAGAAGATCGGCAGCGGCCACTACTCGACCGCCTTCGACGTGCTGGAGGGGCTGCGGGCGGCCGACAAGAGTGGTATCGTGGCCGCCATCATCGAGCACCGCGAGCTGGGCAAGCTGAAAGGCACTTACGTCGACGCCCTGCCGCAACTGATCAACCCCAACACCGGGCGCATCCACACCAGCTTCAGCCAGATCGGGGCCGTCACCGGGCGGCTGGCCAGCAGCAACCCCAACTTGCAGAACATCCCCATCCGCAGCGAGGTCGGTCAGAAACTGCGGCGCGGCTTCATTAGCGAACCGGGTTGGGTGTTCCTGTCGGCCGACTACTCGCAAGTCGAACTGCGCATCCTGGCCCATATCAGCCAGGATGAGACGCTACTCGACGCCTTCCGCCACGACCGCGACATCCACACGACGACGGCCGCCGCCGTCTATGGCATCCCCATGGAGAGCGTGACCCGCAACCAGCGCAACTTCGCCAAGCGGGTCAACTTCGGCCTCATCTACGGCATGAGTTCCTTCCGGCTGGCGCGGGAGAGCGGGCTGACCGCGGGCGAGGCGGAGACGTTCGTCAAGAAGTACTTTGCCCAGTTCCCCGGCGTGGAGCGCTATCTGGAGAACACGCGGCTGAAGGCGCGCACCGACGGCTACGTCGAGACGCTGTTCGGCCGTCGCCGCTACTTTCCCATCTTCCGCACGGCCATGAGCGCCGCCAACCGCCAGGCGGTGATGCGCGCCGAGCGCGAGGCGGTCAATCATCCCATTCAAGGCACGGCGGCCGACATTATCAAGATCGCCATGATCCGGCTGCATGAGCAACTGCGCGCCCGCTTCCAGGCGCGGATGGTGCTCCAGGTGCACGACGAGCTGCTGCTGGAGTTGCCGCGCGAAGAGGTGGAGGCCGTCCGGCCGCTGGTGGTCGAGACGATGTGCGACGCCTTCGAGCTGGACGCGCCTCTGCGGGTCGAGGCCGAGATTGGGGCGAACTGGTTGGAACTGAAGAGCTAAGAAGGGGAACCACAGATTACACAGATTTCCTCTCTTGAATCTGTGGAATCTGTGTAATCTGTGGTTCCTTAGGTTGGGGGCGGCAGGAACCAGTCGAGCGTCTGGAAGTCAACCGTGACCGGGCCGCCGAAGCTGCCCAACCAGAGGAGTGCGCCGGGGTACATCTGCTCGACTTCCCCTTGCCAGAGCAGTTCGCCGTTGATGCGCGCCGTGACGCGCGCCATGTCATCTACCTTTTTCACGTCTAGCCAAATCTCGTTAGCCGCTATCCCAGGGCGGACGTGGGGCCAGGGCTGCCAGGGCATCACGTAGCTGTCTCTTATACACATCTGACGCTGCCGACGAGCGATCTAGTGTAGATCTCGGTGGTCGCCGTATCATTAAAAAAAAAAACAAAGAACAGAGAGGATGACTAAGCAGAAGATGCAAGACCAATAAACTCAAACTATGAAAGAGATAAGAAGATAATACATACATAAAACAAAGAACTATAACCAAAGCATACTATAAACACAAGATCCGATA
>CALLZA010000964.1 GCA_937858165.1 uncultured Ardenticatenia bacterium | reverse complement strand
CTGTCTGATTGCTGAGGTGCATACTCTGGGTTTCTCAGATCTGTATGTGTTTGCTATCATCTATGTCGTGCTGCGTCTGGGTATGGTTTTTTTTTTTTTTTAATGAACCGCCGCCCACCGAGATCTACACTAGATCGCTCGTCGGCAGCGTCAGATGTGGATAAGAGACAGGCCTCTACCCGGCCTATGCCGCGGCCATCCGCGACGAATTGCGCCACGCCGATGCTGTCCACGTGCGTTGCCCGGCCAACATCAGCCTGCTGGCGCTGGCGCTGCTGCGCGGGGCGCGACGGCCCGGGCCGCGCTGGGTCAAGTACGCCGGTAATTGGCAGCCGGATGGGGCCGAGCCGTGGTCTTACGCCGTGCAGCGCCGCTGGCTGGCCGCCAACTACCATCGTGGTGTCGTCACCGTCAACGGCCAGTGGCCCGACCAGCCGCCCCACGTCTACACCTTTCACAACCCGTCGCTGACCGAAGCGGAGTTGGCTGCCGGGCGTCGCGCCGCGGCCGACAAACGACTGACCCAACCTCTGGAGCTGCTCTTTGTCGGCGCGCTCAACGACGCCAAGGGGGTAGGGCGGGTGCTGCAAGTGGCCCTGGCGCTGCGCCAACAGGACGTGCCCTATCGGCTGCGCCTGCTGGGCGACGGCCCCGACCGGCCGCGCTATGAGTCCTGGGCCGCCGACCACAGTCTGCGCGACATCGTCTTCCATGGCTGGGTGCCGCCCCAGGCCGTCGGCCGCTTCAACGCCGCCGCCCACTTCATCCTGCACCCGTCGCTGTCCGAAGGCTGGCCGAAGGTGCTGAGCGAGGCGATGGCTTATGGCGTTGTGCCCGTCGCCAGCGCTGTCTCCAGCATGCCCCAAATCCTGGCCGCCACCGGGGCTGGTGTGGCCTGCCCGGTGGAGGACATCGACGGGCTGACCGCAGCCATTGTTAATTATGTCAACAACCCTGCCGAATGGCAGGCGGCCAGCCGGGCCGGCGTGGCCGCCGCGCCCCAGTTTGGCTATCGCGCCTATCAGGCGGCCGTGGCCGATCTCTTCCGCCGCGCCTGGGGTATCGAACTGAAAACACCATCGCCGACGCCGGCCACTCTGGCCGGCGTCGCGCCAACCCTCCACGCGACCAATGGACATGTCAAGCATTAGCCGCTCCATCCCCGTTTCCTCGCCGACTGTTGCCGGCCACCCGCGCCTGTGCTTCGTCGGCCCGCTGCTGGGCGTCAACCCAGGCTGGGTGACCAGCCAGGGGGAGATCGTCGCCGGGCTGTTGGCTGCCGAGGGCTACCCGGTGCGCGGCACGTCACAGATTCCGGCCCGCCTGCCCCGGCTGGCCGACATGCTGCGCTCGCTGGTCGCCTGGCGCAATGACATCGACGTGGTCATCCATCAGGTGTTCGGCGGCATGGGCTTCGCCATGGTCGACGCGGCCAGCCGGATGGGCCAACTGCTGGGGCTGCGGCAGATCTTCGTTCTCCACGGCGGCTCGCTGCCGGACACAGCCGTCCGGCGTCCGCGCTGGGTCTCCCGTGTGCTGAGCCGGGCCGATCGCGTCGTCGCCCCGTCGGCTTATTTGCTGGAGCAGGTCGTCCGGCCGCTCTTCCCCACGGGCGGCCCTCGCGGTGCCGGTCAGGACTGGGCGCGTGTTATCCCCAACATCCTGGATCTCGACCTTTACCCCTATTGCCACCGGTCGGCCGTCGCCCCGCGCCTGCTGTGGATGCGCACGTTCCAGTACGTCTATCACCCGGAACTGGCTATCGACGTGCTGGCCGATCTGCGCCGCACCCACCCCACGGCGACGCTGTCGATGGCCGGGCAAGACCGCGGCCTGCGCGAGCCGCTCATCGCCCTGGCCCAGGAGCGCGGCCTGGCCGAGGCCGTGCGCTTCCCTGGCTTCCTCGACGCCGCGGCCAAGGCGCACGAGTTTGCCAACCACGACATCTATCTGAACACCAACCGCGTCGACAACATGCCCGTCAGCGTCCTGGAGGCGGGCGCGTTCGGCCTGCCGGTGGTGGCGACGACCGTTGGCGGCCTGCCCTATCTGTTGCGCGACGGTGAGACCGGGTTGCTGGTGCCGGCCGAGGATGCGGCGGCGATGGCCGACGCCATTCGCCGCCTGATCGACCGGCCGGAACTGGCTGCGGCGCTGTCGGCCAACGGCCGTCGCCTGGCCGAGTCGTGCGGCTGGGCCACGGTACGCGACCAGTGGGCGGTGCTGTTCGATGAGGTGTATCATGCCTGATTGGCTGAAGCTCTATCACCACCTGCCCTACCCGGCCAAAGTGCTGGCCGCCAGTGCCCGCGGGCGGGCGCTCGACCGCTGGCGCTATGGCCCCGACACCGCGCGGCTGGTTGAAGAGGCGCTGGCCCGCGATGGCTGGACGGCCGAACAGTGGCACGCCTGGCGCGAAGAGCGGCTGGCCTTTGTGCTCCACCGCGCCGCCACCCGCGTGCCCTACTACCGCGATCAGTGGGCGCGACGGCGGGCGGCCGGCGACCGCGCGGCCCACGACGTGCTGGCCCACTGGCCGACGCTGGGCAAGGACGCCCTGCGGGGCGCGCCGCGGGCCTTCCTGGCCGACGATTGCGACCCGGCGCAGATGTATTACGAGCACACCAGCGGCACAACCGGCAAGCCGCTGCACCTCTGGCACAGCCGCGCGACGCTCAACGCCTGGTACGCCCTGACCGAGGCGCGCATGCGGCGCTGGTACGGTATCGAGCGTGGCGACCGCTGGGCCATCCTGGGTGGGCAACTGGTCGCGCCGGTGACGCGCCAACGGCCGCCCTACTGGGTGTGGAACTTCGCCCTGCGCCAGCTCTACCTGTCGGCCTACCACCTGGCCCCCGACAACATCGCCGCCTACCTGGAGGCAATGCGCCGCCACGAAGTTGTCTACCTGCTGGGCTACCCGTCGGGCCTCTACGCTCTGGCGCGGGCAGCGCTGGAGCGAGGGCTGGCCGCGCCGCGGCTGCGCGTGGTCATCGGCAACGCCGAGCCGCTTCTGGCCCACCAGCGCGAGGCCATTACGGCCGCCTTCGGCTGCCCGGCCCGCGAGACCTACGGCATGGCCGAGTACGCCGCCGCCGGCAGCGATTGCCAGCACGGTCGGCTGCACCTCTGGCCGGAGGCGGGCCACGTCGAGCTGCTGGCCGACGACGACGACACGCCGCTGCCCGCCGGCGCGGCCGGACGGCTCATCGCCACCGGTCTGCTGAACGCCGACATGCCCCTCATCCGCTATGAGACCGGCGACCGGGCCACGGCCGCCGCCGGCGGTTGCGCCTGCGGCCGCGGCCTGCCGCTGCTGGCCGCCATCGAGGGGCGCGTCGACGACGTCATCGTCACCCCCGACGGGCGCCACATCGGCCGTCTCGACCCCGTCTTCAAGGCCGACCTGCCCATCCGCGAGGCGCAGATCATTCAAAAGACGCCCGACACGCTGCACGTCCTCTACGTGCCGACCGATGCCTACACCGCCGCCGATGGCGAGGCGCTCATCGGCCGCATCCACGATCGGGTCGGCCGCGGGATGGGGGTCACGCTGCAAGCTGTGGCCGAGATACCGCGCTCGGCCAGCGGCAAGTTCCGCGCGGTGATCTCTGAGGTAGGGCGCTAGGCGGTCGCGCGGTGCCGGAGAAACACATGAAGAGACATGATATAGCCGCCGCAAGCGCGCTGTTTATCCTGGCCGTGGCTGTGGGGGCGCTGTTCTGGTCGCTGTTGCCGGCGGCCTATCGCGAGAACCAGAGCACCGACTACACGTCGAGTTATGAACCGGTGGCGCGGGCCATCCTGGCCGGGCGCGGTATCACTGACGAGGCGGGCGAAGTAGCCACTCGCTACCCGCCCGGCTTCTCGCTGCTGCTGGCCGGCACGTGGGGGCTGGGCCGGGCCGTGGGCCTGAGCGACGCGGCGGCGCTACTGACGTTGCGTTTACTGTGCACCGGGCTGGCGGCGGTGTTGCTCTACGCCCTGGCGCGACTGGTGTGGCCGGTGGCCGCGGCGCTGCTGGTGGGCGTCGTCTGGGCCTGCTACCCGTTCTTTCTGTGGATCACCAAACAGCCCAACAGCGAAGTGCCCTTCATTCCCGTTTTCTTTGCCACGCTGTGGCTCTTCTGGCTGGCCGTCTTGCGCCGGCCGCGCGCCTGGCCGCTCTACCTGGCGGTTGGGGCACTGGCCGGGATGGCCATGCTCATTCGTCCGGCGGCCGTCGGGCTGGGCGTGGTGCTGGCCGTGCTGGCGTTGCTGTTGCCCCGGCGCGTGTCGCGCCGGGCGCGGCTGGGGCTGGCGGCACTGGTGCTGCTGGGCAACGCGCTGGTGGTCGCCCCGTGGCTGGGCGGGGTCTATGCCGCGACGGGCGAGATCATCCCCCTGAGCAGCGGCGGCACGGTGACGCTCAAGGACGGGTTGACGTTCCTGGTGGTCGACAAGTCATACCGTCAGGAAGTGGCCGTCGCCGCCGACATCGCCGCGCTGCAAAATGAGTTCCAGCGCCGCCGCCCGGAGATGACATCCACCGGCAACTTGTTAGCCGTCGTGCTCGACGAGGCGCGCCAAACGCCGCTGGCGTTCGCCCGCTTCACGCTCATCAAGGCCGCGCGCAGCTGGTATGGCACCGACAGCCGCACCCTTGAGGGG
Source organism: uncultured Ardenticatenia bacterium (assembly GCA_937858165.1). Taxonomy (GTDB): domain Bacteria; phylum Chloroflexota; class Anaerolineae; order Promineifilales; family Promineifilaceae; genus Promineifilum. The sequence continues at coordinate 320 of CALLZA010000964.1, read as the reverse complement.
GCGACGCTGGCCCTGCAAGCCATCTACCTGCTCCTCATCGTCTGGGGCAGCGGTGTCGTCTTTCTGGGGCGCTTCCGGCCGGCTTTTGATCGGCCGGACGATCTGCGGCGCATGGTGGCCGGCAACTGGCTGATCGCGGCCTACTTCTGGGCCATGACGATGACCGCTGTCCCCTTGCTGCGCTACATGATGCCCCTGATGGGGCCGCTCTTCGTCGCCCTGCCGGCGGTCTACGCTTCGCTGCGGACGCTTCTCGTCCGCCCCCGACAGCCCTCCCTTTGCGGGCAGGCATCGTTTCCCCCCCCCCACTGCCTGTCGTG
>CALLZA010000963.1 GCA_937858165.1 uncultured Ardenticatenia bacterium | reverse complement strand
GCTACGGTTCGAGCTCACGTTGTTGGTTGGTTCTGGTAGTGAGAGCTCTTAGGGGTTCTTATATATAGAGGATTGTTTTTTTTCAAGCAGAAGACGGCATACGAGATCTAGTACGGTCTCGTGGGCTCGGAGATGTGTATAAGAGACAGGTACTGATCTCCGTGCGTCGCACCTTCTGAGGTGCGTCGCACGTTCCGGTGTGGTGTGGCAATAAAGAAGGTGCATCTCACTTTCCGAAGTGGGATGCACCGGGAGCGTTATGAGTCGAAAAGCTGCGGTCATCGCCGCTGTTGTTCTGGCCGTCCTCGTTGTGGGCGGCATTTTTCTGTCGCGCTCGCCGCTGGCCCGGATCAACTTCGCCGGCTCCCTCGGCTCGGGCGGGCGGGCCAATGTGCGCGTGCCGCCCGGCTTCACGATTGAGGTCTTCGCCGACGGGCTGGAGGGGCCGCGCTTCATCGCCTTCGGGCCGGATGGCGTGCTCCACGCGGCCGAGCGCGGCGCGGGGCGTATCGTGGCCCTGCCCGACGCCGACGGTGACGGCCGCGCCGATGCCATCCGCCCCCTGGCCGCCGACCTTGACCGGCCCCATAGCCTGGCCTATCACGCGGGCGCGTGGTACGTCGGCGTGCCGTCGGGCGTCGTGCGGCTGGTGGACGAGGACGGCGACGGGACGGCCGAGGCGCGGACGGCCCTCATCGACGACCTGCCGGCCGACGGCGTCCACACCACGCGCACCGTGGCCTTTTTGCCCGATGGCCGTATGCTCGTCGCCGTCGGCTCCAGTTGCAACGTCTGCGTTGAGGACGACCCGCGGCGGGCAGCCATCCTGGTCTACGACGACGCCACCGGGGTCAACGGGCGTCTCTTCGCCACCGGGCTGCGCAATGCCGTGGGGCTGGCGGTGGAGCCGGACAGCAGCACGCTGTGGGCGGCCGACAACGGCCGCGATCTGATGGGCGACGACGTGCCGCCGGAGGTGCTCTATCTCGTCACCGAGGGCGACCACTTCGGCTGGCCCGCCTGCCACGCCGGGACGATTCCCGACCCGGAGTTCGGCGGGCCGGGGGCGTGCGACGGCGTGGTTCAGCCGGTGCTGACCTGGCAGGCCCACAGCGCGCCGCTAGGGTTGGCTTTCTATGGCGGCGACGCCTTCCCAGACGCGTATCGTGGCGACCTGTTCATCGCCTTGCACGGCTCGTGGAACCGGCCGCAGCCTGTCGGCTACGAGGTGCTCCGCGTGCCGTTCGATGGCGGCATGCCCAGTGGCCCGGCTGAGGTGTTCGCCACCGGCTGGCTGAGCGCCGGGCGGGTGGACGGCCGGCCGGTGGGGGTAGCTGTCGGGCCGGACGGCGCGCTCTACGTCAGCGACGACCGCGGCGGCTTTGTCTATCGCATCGCCTATGGTGAGTAGGGTGTCACTGGTTCGTCTCGACCGCGTCCAACGGCTCCGCGTCTTCGCGCAACTCTTCCAGTTTGCGCGCGACCGGGTCGACGGCGCGGATGACCAGAACAACGAAGGCGATGACGGTCAGGACCAGCGCCAGGAAGTAGAGACCGAAGCCGACCAGCATGCCGACGGCGGCGCTGGCCCAAAGGGTGGCCGCTGTCGTCAGGCCGTGGACGCCGGCCCGGCCACGGATGATGATGCCCGCGCCCAGAAAGCCAATGCCCTCGACCACGCCCGAGGCGATGCGCGTGTTGTCGGGGCCGCGAAACACCAGGTCAGAGATGATGCTAAAGGCGCACGCGCCCATCGTAACCATGGCGAACGTGCCCACGCCGGCCGCATGCCCGCGTCGCTCCCGTTCCAGCCCCAGGACGCCACCCAGCAGGGCAGCGACGACAAGGCGCAGCCCCAGCGCCAACTGTAGTTGTGGTTCAATATCCATAGGCAAATGATAACCAGGTCGGGGTGGCGCTTCATGAGCGTTTTGTTGCATCGGCCGTGGGGAATGTGACCCGGCGCGGCCAGGACGTGATACAATTCGGCCGCGTTGGCGGCATAGTGCCCGCCCAAACGAGCGATTACCAGAGGAGCGAATGGGCATGGTCAGTGCAGTGGTGTTGCTGAAAACACATCGAGGACTCGTGAACGAGGTGGCGACGCAGTTGGCCGAGCTGAACGGTATCAGCGAGGTCTTCTCTGTCGGCGGGCGATATGATCTGGTGGCCATCCTGCGCGTGCGCGACAACGAGGCGATGGCCGACCTGGTGACAGAGCACATGCTCAAGGTGGATGGCATCGCCGAAAGCGAGACGCTGCTGGCCTTCCGCGCCTTTTCGCGCCATGACCTGGAGAGTATGTTCTCATTGGGGCTGGGCGAATGACGCCGCCGCGCACGACGGCGCGACCGCTGCGTTGGGTGGGCTGCCTGGCGTGGGTGCTGTTGGGCATCTCCCTCTTTCTGGCCGGGGTGGCTGTCGAACGGTACGTCCTGGCCGGGCGGTTGGCCGCGGCGGCCGAGACGCCCGATGGCCTGAACGCCGCCCTGCTGGACGAAGCGCGGCGTGTCATCCAGGAAAACTTCGTCGACCGCGAGGCGGCTACCGATGAGCGCCTGCAGACCGGTGCGCTGTCGGGTATGGTCGATATCCTGGGCGACATCGGCCACAGCCGCTTTATGACCCCGGCGATGGTGGAAGACCAGGCCAACTACATCGCCGGCGAGTTCGAGGGCATCGGTGCCTACGTCGAGATGCGCGACGGCTTTGTGACCATTGTCTCGCCCATCGACAACTCGCCGGCCCAAGCCGCGGGCATCTTGCCCGGCCACGTTGTTACCGCCGTCGACGGCAACGACGTGACCGGCCTGTCGCTGCAAGAGGCGGTAGGCATGATACTCGGCCCGCCCCGTACGCCCGTCACGCCTACACTCTTCCGACCGGAGACTCCGGAGAGTGTGACACTGACGCGTGAC
>CALLZA010000962.1 GCA_937858165.1 uncultured Ardenticatenia bacterium | reverse complement strand
TTGTGTGTTGTGGGGGTTGTTTTCTGTCTGTGGGGAGTGTCTATGTTGTTGGGGGGTGTTTTTGTCGGTACAAGCAGAAGACGGCATACGAGATCTAGGACGGTCGCGTGGGTTCGGAGATGTGTATAAGAGACAGCTTCGTAGTACGGCAGGTGGCCGCTGTGGCGGAAAAGCTCCTCCTTGGCGATGTGGGGCGTGGCCACGCGCTGATAGCCGGCGGCGTCCTCCATCTCGCGGGCCAGCTTCTCCAGCTCCTCGCGCAGGATGGTGCCGTTGGGCAGCCAGAGGGGCAGGCCGGGGCCGACCTCCTCGTCCATGATGTACAGTTCCAACTCGCGCCCCAGCTTGCGGTGGTCGCGCTTCTTGGCCTCTTCCACCAGTTGCAGATGGCGCTTCAGCTCTTTCTTGCTGAACCAGGCCGTGCCGTAGATGCGCTGGAGCATCGGCCGCGACTGGTCGCCGCGCCAGTAAGCCGCGGCGGTGCTCATCAGTTGGAAGGCATCGACCGGGATCAGCCCGGTGTGGGCCACGTGCGGCCCCTTGCACAGGTCTTCGAAGGTGTCGTGGCGGTAGGTGCTGATGACCAGGTTATCGATAGCCCGTTGCCGATCTTCCACGTCGTCGCCGTACTCGTTGAACTCGCCGCGCAGCAGGCCGTCGATGATCGCCAGCTTGTAGGGTTGGTCCTTGAACAGCTCGCGGGCCTCATCGGCCGACACGACCTTGTAGCGCAGCGGGTGCTTGCCGGCGATGATCTGGCGCATGCGCTTCTCGATGCGCGGCAGATCGGCCTGGGCGAAGGTGCGCGGGCGGCCAGTGTCGTCCACGCCCAGGTCGAAGTCGTAGTAGAAGCCGTCGGTCACCGGCGGGCCGATGCCCAGCTTCGCGCCGGGAAACAGATCCAGCACCGCCTGGGCCATCACGTGTGCCGCCGTGTGGCGCAGCTTGAACAGCTCGCTCCCCTCATACGGCTCAGCGCTGTCTTGTGGTTGCATTCTGGTTACTCCGCAGAAATAGAACACGGATGACGCGTCAATCCGCGTCATCCGTGTTCCATTCTTCATAGTCCAAGCGAACGTTCGGCCACGCGCGCCGCCAGCTCGGCTACGAAATCGGCCACCGGTTGCGCGCCGCGGTCTTCGTTGTCGCGCGTGCGCACAGCCACCGCGCCGGCCTCACTCTCCTTGTCTCCCACGACGAGCATGTAGGGGATCTTCTGGAGTTGGGCCTCGCGAATCTTCTTGTTCATGCGCTCGCTGCTGTCGTCCACCTCGGCGCGGATGCCGGCCGCGGCCAGTTGCTCGGCCACGCCGCGGGCGTACTCAACGTGCCGGTCGGCGATGGGGATGACCATCGCCTGCACCGGGGCCAGCCACGGCGGGAACGCGCCGTTGAAGTGTTCGATCAGGATGCCGACGAAGCGCTCCATGCTGCCGAAGGGGGCGCGGTGGATCATCACCGGGCGGTGCTTCTGGCCGTCCTCGCCGGTGTACTCCAGGTCGAAGCGCTCCGGCAGCAGGAAGTCGACCTGCACCGTGCCCAGTTGCCACTCGCGCTTCAGGGCGTCGCGAAAGATGAAGTCCAGCTTGGGGCCATAGAACGCTGCCTCGCCCTCTTCAACGGAGTACTTCAGCCCCAGCTTGTCGGCCGCCTGGCGGATGGCGTTGATACCCCGCGCCCACATCTCCGGCTCGCCGGCGTACTTGTCGCTGGCCGGGTCGTTGGTGCCCAGCCGGGCGCGGAAGTCGTGGAAGCCGATGGAGCCGAAGACGTACTGGATGAGATCGACGACGCCGATGAACTCCTCTTCCAGTTGCTCCGGGGCAACGAAGAGGTGGGAGTCGTCGATGGTAAAGCCGCGCACGCGCGTCAGGCCGCTCAGCTCGCCGCTCTTCTCGTAGCGGTAGACCGTGCCGAACTCGGCCAGCCGGTAGGGCAGGTCGCGGTAGCTGCGCGGCTCGCTGCGATAGATTTCGATGTGGTGGGGGCAGTTCATCGGCTTCAGCAGGAACTCCTCCTCATCGACCTTGATCGGCGTGTACTGGCTGTCCTTGTAGTACGGGTAGTGGCCGCTCTTGCGATAGAGGTCAAGGTTGCCGATGTGGGGCGTGATGACCGGCAGGTAGCCGCGCTCGCGCTGGGCGGCACGCAGGAACCCTTCCAGCGTCTCGCGCAGCACCGCCCCCTTGGGCAGCCACAGCGGCAGGCCGGAGCCGACCAGGGGCGAGATGTGGAACAGCCCCAGTTGCTTGCCCAGCCGGCGGTGGTCGCGCAGCCGCGCCTCCTCCAGGCGTTGCAGGTACTCATCCAGCTCGGTCTTGTTGTGCCAGGCCGTGCCATAGATGCGCTGGAGCTGCGGGTTGTGCTCGTCGCCGCGCCAGTAAGCCCCGCCGGTGCGCAGCAGCTTGACGGCGTTGGCCTTGATGTCGCGCGTGCGGGCCACGTGGGGGCCGCGGCAGAGGTCAACGAAGTCGCGCTGGCGATAGATGCCGACCTCGGCCGCCGGTTCGGCCGTCGGGTTGCCCATCTCGTCCACCTTGCCCGCCGCCAGGTCACGGATCAGCTCGACCTTGTAGGGCTGGGCGGCGAAGAAGGCCAGCGCCTCGTCCACCGGCAGGGTCGTGTGCTGGAACTCGGCGTTCTGGCGCAATAGCTCCTGCATGCGCGCCTCGATGCGCTCCAGGTCTTCGGGCGCGAAGGTCTTGGGCTTGCCGCGCTCGTCCAGACCCAGGTCGAAGTCGTAGTAGAAGCCGTCCTCGATGGGCGGGCCGATGGCCAGGCGCACGTCGGGGAAGAGGCTGTCTCTTATACACATCTGACGCTGCCGACGAGCGATCTAGGGTAGATCTCGGTGGGCGCCGTATCATTAAAAACAAAAAAAGAAAAAAAAAGAGAGAGCAGAGAAGAGCAAAAAAAAAG
>CALLZA010000961.1 GCA_937858165.1 uncultured Ardenticatenia bacterium | reverse complement strand
TGTATGACGGATTGAGCTATCTATTATCTATTAGTATATGGTGACTGTAACCAGATTGGTTACGCGTGATGTGTCATTTTTTTTTTTCAAGCAGAAGACGGCATACGAGATCTAGTACGGTCTCGTGGGCTCGGAGATGTGTATAAGAGACAGGCCGCGTAACCGGCCCCGGCAAGAGCGAATTACGCGGCAACAGCGAGACGGCGAACCGTCGCGACAGGCTATTCTAGCACAGGAAGTTGAGAGCCGTCGCCCCGTTCGCCACAAACAAAGGTTAGACAAGCAAGGAGAAGAACATGTCTAAGAAGTGGTTTACGTTTTTGCTAGTGGCTCTGATGGCTATGCTGCTGGTAGCCTGTGGCGGCGGAACGACCGATACAACCGCCCAGCCGACGGCCGAAGCCCTGCCGACGCCCCCATCGGCGACGCCCTCGCCCGAGCCGACGGTCGCCCCAACGGACACACTGCCCGCCGCACCCGTGCCGACCTCTCCGGCGCAGGTGTTCGACAGCCGCATCATACCGCTGCCCGGCGGCGTAGCGGTGGAGCAACTCTACGTGCCGGGCGGCTCGTTCATGATGGGTTCGGCCAGCAGCGAGGCCGACGAACGCCCGATTCACTCCGTGACGCTCGACGCCTACTGGATCGATCGCACCGAGGTGACCAATCGCCACTTCGCCGCCTTTGTCGCCGACACCGGCCATCAAACGCTGGCCGAGCGACAGGGCAGCGGCCACGGCTTCACGACCAACGGCTGGGAGCCGATCGATGGCGCGTCGTGGCGATGGCCGCAGGGGCCGGGCGACGGCCTGGAGGCGCAGGATGATCACCCCGTTATGCAGGTTTCATGGGACGACGCCGGGGCCTACTGTGCCTGGGCCGGCGGCCGTCTGCCGACGGAGGCTGAGTGGGAGTACGCCGCCCGCGGCCCCGACGCCCACACCTTCCCGTGGGGTGACGGCTTCGACGCGACGCGACTCAACTACTGCGACCGCAACTGCTTCCTGGAGTGGGCCGACGGACAGGGGGATGACGGCTTCGTGCTGACGGCGCCGGTCAGCTCTTTTCCCGACGGCGCAAGTTGGATGGGGGCTGTAGACATGGCCGGCAACGTCTGGGAGTGGACGGCCGACTGGTATGACCCCGAATACTACGATATCGCCCCGTCCTCAGACCCGCGCGGGCCGGGCAGCGGCGTGCAGCGCGTGGTGCGTGGCGGTGGCTGGGACGATACCTTCGACTTCGCCCGTGCGGCCAACCGCCACGTCTACGCGCCGGATCGGCCGCAGAACTATCTGGGCTTCCGCTGTGCCTATGACTGAGTGAAGCTGGCGGCATGCTGTTTATGCCCGGCTTGCGCCGGGTTTGGAAAGTTTGATCATGGCTCTCGCGACTGGAACGGTTCTGATCAATCGCTATCGCATCGTCAAGCGGGTCGGCCAGGGCGGCTTCGGCGCGGTCTATCGCGCCTGGGATCTGTCGCTGTTGCAGCCCGTGGCGCTGAAGGAGAATAGCGGCGGCGGGATGGAGGCGCAGCGCCAGTTCGAGCGCGAGGCCCAGTTATTGGCCGGGCTGCGGCACGCCCTGTCTCTTATACACATCTTACGCTGCCGGCGAGCGCTCTAGTGTAGATCTCGGGGGTCGCCGGATACTTAAAAAAAAACAAAAAAAAAAACAGAAAAAGAGCAGAGTAATACGACAAACAATCAGAACATAAACAACAAGAACACATGAAAAACTCGCGAGAGTTAGAACGTGAAG
>CALLZA010000960.1 GCA_937858165.1 uncultured Ardenticatenia bacterium | reverse complement strand
CCGCTTGTCGCCGCTTATTGGTCCCTTGTGGGGGGTTAGTCTTCGCCTGTTGGCCCCCGCGTTCTTCCGCGCCCGGTAAGGGCGGCCGACGGGGGGCGGGTCGGGGCGCCCCGGCTCCCGCGCGGTCCCGGTCTGGGTGCGGGACGCGACCCTCCTCAGCCGCGCCAACCCGCGCCTGCGGCTGCTCATGTCGGCCTCGTTCGTCGCCGGGCTGGCCGTCATCAGTCTGGAAGCGCTGTGGCAACCGCATTTCGCCGCGCTGCCGGGCGTTGGCGGCCACGGCGCGCCGACACCCTTGCTGGGCGTGATCATGGCCGGCAGCTTCGCGGCCGGCATGGGCGGCAATCTGCTGGCGGGGTGGCTGTCGCGGCGGTTGGGCGGCCGTCATGCGCTGGTCAGTGCCGTCTCGCGCCTGCTCCAGGGCGCGTCCATTCTGGCGCTGGCCGCGGCCGGGGCGCTCGTCCCCGCGACCGGCTTCTTCTGGCTGGCCTACCTGATGGGCGGCGTCGGCCTCTCGCCCCATGCCACGCTGCTCAACGTCGAAATCCCGGCCGAACGGCGCTCGGCCATGCTCTCGGTGCAATCGCTGGCCGCCTATCTGGGCAGCTTCATCGGCGGCGCGGGGTTGGGCGCGGTGGCCGAACACGTCTCCATTCCAGCCGCCTGGCTCATCGCCGGGGCGCTGACCGTGGTATCATTGGTGCCCTATCTGCTACTGGACGCCCGGCGCAACCGGGCCGGGGGCGAACGTGGAAGCGAACGACTTCTCCAACAACCTTAAGCGCCAGACGTTGGCCGAGCAACTGGCCGAGACACTCAAAGAAGCCATCCTGGCCGGCCGCTGGGCCGCCGGCGAAGCGCTGCCGACCGAGCCGGAGCTGGCGGCGCAGTTCGGCGTCAGCCGGGCCGTCGTGCGCGACGGAACGCGGATGCTGGCCGCCCGCGGGCTGGTCGAGGCGCAGCACGGTCGCGGCGTCTTCGTCACCGGCTCGCCCGTGGCCGCCTTTGGCGACGCACTGCTGCTGGCGCTGCGCCGCGCCGGGGCCACGGCCTGGGATGTGGAGCGCTTCGAGCAGATGGTGCTGCCCGAAGTCCACGCCGAGGCGGCGCGGCAGGCCACGGACGATGAGTTAGCCGCCATCGCCGAGTTGGGCGAGGCGTATCATACCGCCTTCGCCCAGGTCACGCGGCAGAGCTGGGAACGGGGCGCGCTCTCGCCCGCCCAGCGCGCCCACGTCATGGCCGCCTTCCGCGCCCTCTACGGGGCCATCTTCGCCGCCACCCACAACGCGCTGTGGACGCTGCTGGCCGAGCCGCTACTGGCCCTGCGCGCGCCCCGTTCATGGCAGTCGGGCGAGATGACGGCCGCTGACTTCATCGCCCACGAGCGCCGGCTGATCGATGCCCGCGTCGCGGCCATCATCGGCCGCGACGCTGACCGGGCGCGCGACACGGCGCGAATGCTGATGGCCTTGCCGCCGGAGGCGGAAACGGCCATGCGGGCTACGCCGGTGGGGGAGATTCCCGATATTCCTCTGCCGCTGTCCACCTATCACGACTCCCGCTCAACCGCCCAATGACACCAGTCTGACAGCGCCTCGCGCACCATCTCGCGCCCTCCCCGGACACGCGACTCGGCCTCCGCCGGGGAGATGTCCAGCCGTTCGGCGATCTCCCGAACCCCCAGGCCCTGGTACTCGGTCATGATAAGCGCCTGTCGGGCGTTTCCCGGCAGGCAGGCCAGGAAAGCCCGGACGGCGGGAGCCAGTTCGGCCGCGCCGCTGGGAGCGTTGACTTCCGGCAGGGCGTGGCCGTAGTCGATGATTGCGTTACGGACAATCTCATAGAGCCAGTTCGCCAGGCGGTCGCTCTCGCGCCGGTCGCCGGCGTAGGCGTGGATCATGAGGTAGACGTATTGCAGGATGTTCTCGGCCGTGCCGGGGTCGGAGACGCGCGATAGGATGAAGCGATGCAGGTCGGTGTGGAATTGGGTGTAAATGGCCTCCAGCGCGTCGGGCAAGACCATCGCGTCGCTCACCGGCTCGCCCTCGTCGCAGGCCTTACAGTCAAGGGCGACACCCAGAAATCGGCTCCGCCCCTCTTCGGTCAGCACCCACGGCCGGCTGACCAGCGGCGGATTGTGCCGGATGTGTTGCCGATGGCCACAGATTAGGATCGCCCGCCAATCCCCCATTTCATCCTGGTCGAAGCCGATGATCGTTCTTTCCACAATGTCACCCTGCCGATAGAGCGGCCCGCCTAAGGACTTTCGCCCACGATAGGAACCTCCACCTTATCATCCACCGCCGCGCCATTCTCATCCACCACCGCCAACCGCTGCAACGTCGCCAGCAAGTACAGCCCGACGTGGACGCGATAATCTCCCGGCGGCAGGTCGGCGTCGAGTTGAACGAGATAGGGATCGCTGATGGTCTGCCCCGGCGTCCACTGGCTGGTCGGAAACGTCCCCTGCACCGGCCAGGCGTCCACCTGCCCGACGAGGCGGTCGGCCGCGTCGAGCACCTGCACGAACACAGTGTAATCGGCGTCCATCTCGGCCAATCCCTGCCCCGTCTCTTATACACATCTGACGCTGCCGCCGAGCGATCTAGTGTAGATCTCGGGGGGCGCCGGATCATTAAAAAAAAAAAAGAGACAGAGTACACCAAGGGCCGGCATAAGCGAGTAAGCACTGGGAGAACAGATAAGATAGAGAAAGAGGTAGGGGAGCATGTGGATGCCAGAAAGGACAGATGGGCAGGGGGCAGTG
>CALLZA010000959.1 GCA_937858165.1 uncultured Ardenticatenia bacterium | reverse complement strand
TGTGTATATGATGTAGTGTTGCATGTATGCATCTGAGTCCGCCAGTGAGGTCTCGATAGGTGATTTAGTTTTTGTTTTCAAGCAGAAGACGGCATACGATATCTAGTACGGTCTCGTGGGCTCGGAGATGTGTATAAGAGACAGGTATCGTGCTTCTTCAGTGCGATTCATCGCACTTTCACGCTAGCGGTGGGTTTCAACCCACCGCGACGGTGCCCACGGCGACGATGCCCACGGCGACGATGCCCACCGCAACCGGTCGGCGCTGTATGCCGATTTAATTGTTAATCCCCTAAAATCCACCGCGGCCGGTCGGCCCGGTGTGCCGATTTAATGGTTAGCCTCCTACAGGCCGTACGGTTGCGCCATCGGGCACGCGCTGGCCGTCGAGCAAGACCTGCTCCACCCGGCAGCCGCGGCCGACCTGTGAATCGCGCACGATGGCGTTGGGGCCGATTGTACATCCTTCGCCGATCGTCGTCTGCCCTTGCAGGAAGGTGTTAGGCCAGATGACGGTGTCGATGCCGATGGTCACATCGGGGCCGATCCACGTCGCCTCCGGCTCGACCAGCGTCACGCCGCAGGCCAGCCAGTGGTCGTTGACCCGGCGGCGAAAGGCGCGCTCGACGGCGACCATCTCCGCCCGCGTGCCCGCGCCCAGCCCCTCGTTCGGGTCGTCGGAGGCCACGGCCACCACTTCCCGACCCTGCCCCACGGCCATCTCGATCAGGTCGGTCAGGTAGTATTCCCGGCCGCGGCGCGCCTCGCGGACGGGCAGGTGGTCGATGTTGGCCCACAGCCACTCCCCGTCGAAGCAGTAGACCCCGGCGTTGAGTTCGGTGATGGCCAGCAACTCAGCTGCGTTCGGCCGCCGTCGCGCCTCGGCCACCTCCACGATCTCCGCCACCCCGCCCGCGCCGTCACGCACAACGCGGCCGAAGGTGCTGGTCGAATCGCCGGGCACAGATAGCAGGGCCACCGCCGCGCTGCCCGCCCGCTGCGCCTCGGCCAACCGCCGCAGCGTCTCCGCCCGCAGCAGCGGCATGTCGGCGTAGGTGACGATCACCTGCCCGGCGTGGCCGCGCAAGACGTCGGCGGCCATGCGCGTCGCGTGTCCCGTGCCCAGCGCCTCGGGCTGGACGACGTACTGGGCCCGCCCACCGATGAGCGCCGCCACGCCGTTCTCGCCCGGCCCCCCGGCATCCGGGCTGACGACCAGCACCGGCGGCCGGTCGGCCACGGCCGCGGCGGCCAGAAAAGCGTGGAGCACCATCGGCCGCCCGCCGACATCGTGCAGAATCTTCGGCTTGCGGGAGTTCATGCGGGTTCCCTGCCCCGCGGCGAGGAGGACGACGGCGAGCATAAGAGGGGTAACCACAGATTACGCAGATTTCGCAGATTCTAAGAAAAGAGCTTCGACGATCGCCCTGTGAGAACGGCTAACGGCGCTATAGACCCTGTTGCTTACGCCACTCCAGGATCGCCTGCGTGTGGATCGGATAATGGCTGTAGGTGTCCAGCCGGATGCGGCGGCGGAAGCGGGTCTCGGTCGCCAATTGCTCCGCGGGCGCGCTCTCCAAATAGTCGACCAGTTGGCGGTGGGTCGCCTCGACACGGGTCAGCACCTCGGCCGGCGACACCGCCCGGCTCTCGCGCACCTTGAGCGCGTTAAAGGCGTCAATGCCGCCGTAGAGATCGGAGTACTTCGGCGGCCGCTTGCCCTCCAGAATATGAGGCAGGTGGGTCAGCGCCTCGTTCTCCCAGGCCGACACGTGGGCCAGGATGTCGATCACCGACCAGTCGCCGGTGACGCCCGGCTGCGCCAGTTGCGCCTCGTTCAGCCCGGCATAGGACGCCCGCAGCGCCGCCCAGGGCGTGTCGATCTTCTTGAGCAGCTGTTCTCTGTTCATGACGTCGTAAGAAACCTAACCACAGATTACGCAGATTTCACAGATTAGCCCTTCTAAATCTGTGAACTCTGCGTAATCTGCGGTTTCTTTGTCTTAGGGCAAGTGCCCCTCGTCGCGGACGGAGATCGCCGCAGCCTCGAAGGCGGCCCAGGCGTAGGAGGCCAGCCGCGCGCCCACGCTGAAGCGGCGCACCCCGACCGCGGCCAGTTCGCCAACCTGAACGCCGGGATGGTGCAGCAGCACGTTGAGCGGCTTCGGCGCAACGGCGGCCACGATGGCGGCGACCTCGTCCACGTCGACGACCCAGGGGGCATAGAGCACGTCGGCCCCGGCAGCCGAGTAGGCGGTCAGGCGCGCAATCGTCTCAGCGATTGGCGCCTTGTGGATGCGAAAGCCCTCGGAGCGGCCGACGAGCAGCACGTCCTGCCCCGAAGCGTCTATCGCCGCCCGCGCCGCGGCAATGCGTTCGACGGCCAGCGACAGGGGGTAGATCTGTTCGCCGCTCCAGTCCTCAATGGAAACTCCGGCCACGCCGGTGTCAACGGCCAGCGCGACGTTGGCCGCTACTCCCTCCGGGCTGTCGGCGAAGCCCGCCTCGAAGTCGGCGTTGACCGGTAGATCGGTGGCGGCACACAGCAGGCGCAAATGCTCCAGAGCTTCAGTCAGCGACAACTCGCCGTCCTGCTTACCCAGCGCCCAGGCGGCGCCGGCGCTGGTCGAGGCCAAGGCCTTGAAGCCCCACTTCTCCAGGCGGCGCACGCCGCCGATGTCCCATGGGTTGGGGATGATGAAGTGGCCGGATTCGTGGAGCTGGCGGAAGGCGGCTCGTCTGGCGGAGGCTTCTTGATTCATGGCCGGTATCCTCGAAGCGACGGGGGTTTGAATCACCAGGACGGATCGGCAACCCATCCTGGTGATTAGCTGGGGCGGCTGGATTCGAACCAGCGAATGCCGGCTTCAAAGGCCGGTGCCTTAAACCACTTGGCGACGCCCCAATTCAGTTGCCTAATGCTACCATAGCCGCCGCCGCCCCGCAAGCCGCGCCACGCCAGGCGGGATGCCATCCCGCCCACCAATTGCTCTTGACAAACGGCGAAATCGCGCTACGATTCGTCATACAATCATACCATCATACCCATCGCTGTCACTGACCCACTGAATACTGTTCGCTGAACACTGCTCACTGAAACCATGCTCCGCCGCGCGCCCTCCCTGACCGACCAGGTCAAAACCCACGTCAAGGACATGATTGTCAACGGCGAGTTTCCCGGCGGTCGCATCCCGCCGGAGACGGAGTTGGCCGAGGCACTGGGGGTCAGCCGCACCACGGTGCGCGACGCCCTGAGCCGGCTGGAGATGGAGGGCACGATTAGCCGCAAGCAGGGCGCGGGCACGTTTGTCAACAGTCCCGTACTGCAAATCCGCTCGCGGCTGGAGGAAATCTGGTCCTACGAGGCGATGCTGGAGGCCCACGGCCTGACGCCGGCGACGCGGGTCATCGACGCCGTCACGCTGCCCGCCGCGGCGCTGCCCCACGACGACGCCGCGGCCGACCTGGGCATCAGCCGGGCCGACGACGTGCTCTACGTCCGCAAGCTCTTCCTGGAGAACGACGCGCCGGTGATTCTGGCCGCCAACGTGCTGCCGCGTCCGGAACTGCTCGACCCCTATTCGCCCGACGATCTGGCCCGTCCGATCTACGAACTTCTGGACGTGTTCGCCCGGCAGCGGCTGGCGTACTATGTGACCGACATCGTGCCGGTGGTGGCCCACGGCGAGACGGCCACCCTGCTCCAGATCGCCCCGGGCACACCGCTGGTCTCGTTCGACGAGACCGGCTACAACGAGGCCAACGAACCAATCGTCAAGGCCTACTCGTACTTTCGTGATGACCTGCTGCGGCTGCGCCTACTGCGCCGCAGAGTATGAGAGTTGTGGGTCGTTGGTGAGGCCACCAACGACCCACAACCAGCATTTGATAAATTCAAAGGAGATAGCACCATGCGTAGTTTTGCCGGACGTGACATTCTGTCCCTGAAGGACTTCGAGCGGCAGGAGTTCTTCCGCGTATTCGAGATCGCCGCCCGACTCGAACCGATTGCCCGCGAACGCCAGATGAGCGACCTGCTCACCGGCAAGATCCTCGTCACCGCCTTCTACCAGCCCTCCACCCGCACCCGCCTGGCCCACGAAGCGGCCATGCTGCGGCTGGGCGGCAAGGTGACCGGGTTCTCCGACGCCAAGATGACCCGCGCCGGCGACTTCTATCAGGAGTCAATCAAGGATACGGTCAAGATGCTGGAGTTCTATGGCGACGTCATCGTCATGCGCCACTTCCAGCAGGGCGCGCCGCACGAAGCGGCCAAGTGGGCCAGCATTCCGATCATCAACGGTGGCGACGGCTGGGGCGAGCACCCCACGCAAATCCTGACCGACTTCTACACCGTGCTGCGCGAGAAGGGGCGCATTGACGGGCTGAAGTGGCTGGCCGTCGGCGACATGCGCATGCGCACCATGCACTCGCTGGCCTATGGCCTGTCGCAGTTCGACTGCCCCATCACCTTCGTCAGCCCGCCCGACATGTCGTTGACCGACGAGATGAAGGCCGACCTGACCAACTACAACCTCAACTTCCGCGAGGCGGAGCACGTCGAGCAGGCCATCGCCGACGCCGACGTCATCCTGGTCGAGCCGGTTGTGCAGCCCGACTACACCAAGAGCCGCGACGAGCGCAGCGGTGACGTAGGCGGCACGCCGTCGAACTACAAGATCACCCGCGAACTGCTCTCGACCAAGGCCAAGTCCGACGCCATCCTGCTGCACTCGCTGCCGCGCATGGACGAGATTCCGGCCGACGTGGACATCACCCGCTGGTCGCGCTACTGGCAAGAGGCGTTCAACGGCGTCGTCATGCGCATGGCCCTGCTGGCGCTCGTCATGGGCAAGATGGAGTAAGACAGAGAAGAAACCACAGATTACGCCGATTTCACACATTAAGAATCTTAATCTGTGGAATCGGCGTAATCTGTGGTTTCCCATTCTTCGGAGAAACACCATGCAGACTGACCTGAGAAACCGAGACCTGATCGGCGACCTGGACTTCTCGAAAGAGGAAGTCGAGACCGTCCTCGACGTGGCCTTCGACCTGAAGCGCAAGCGCGCCCTGGGCGAGTCCCACGCCTATTTGCGCGACAAGGTACTGGCCATGCTGTTCTTCTTCAGCAGCACCCGCACCCGCGGCTCCTTCGAAGCGGGCATGGCCCAACTGGGCGGCCACGCCGCGTTCATCGAGAGCAAGACGACCCAGATCGCCCACGGCGACACCGAGACGGAGATGGGCGAGATCTTCGGCCGCTACTTCGACGGCATCGCCATCCGCCACGTCACCTGGGGCACGGGCAACCGCTACCTCAACCTCGTCGCCAAGGCGTCGCGCGTGCCCGTGCTGAACATGCAGTGCGACGTCTACCACCCGTTCCAGTGCCTGGCCGACCTGATGACCATCATGGAAAAGAAGGGGCGCGACCTGCGCCGCCGCAAGGTCGTCGTGTCGTGGGCCTACGCCTCGTCCTACCTGAAGCCCGTCTCCGTGCCCCAATCGCTGGTGCTGCAACTGCCGCGCTTCGGCATGGACGTGGTTCTGGCCCACCCGCCGGAGTTCAAGCTCATGCCGGAGATCATGGACCAGGCCCAGGAGCAGGCCCGCAAGTACAAGACCGGCTTCGAGGTCATCAGCGATGCCAACGGCATGACCGAAGCCGTGAAGGACGCCGACGTGGTCTACGCCAAGTCGTGGGGCCCGCTGCTCGTCACCGACGACCAGACCGAGGGCAAGCGCATCCAGGACCAGTACAAGCACTGGATCACCAACAACGACCTCATGGCTCTGGCCAAGGAAGACGCGGTCTACATGCACCCGCTGCCGGCCGACCGTGACATCGAAGTGACCAGCGAAGTGATGGACGGCCCCAACTCGGTCGTCTTCGACCAGGCCGAGAACCGCCTGCACGCCCAAAAGGCCGTCATGGCCCTGACCATGCGGTCGTAAACGACCACTGTCGGCTGACCGCCGACCGCCGCCAGAACGACGGTTATATCCACTCTGGCGGCGGTCGGCGGTCAGCGGTCTATCAGCCCACTATTTCCTGATGGAGAAATCCTATGACCCAAAAACTCGCCGTCATCGCCATCGGTGGCAACTCCCTGATCAAAGACAAGAAGCACCAGTCGGTCGAAGACCAGTACGACGCCGCCTATGAGACCGCCGGCCACATCGCCAAGATGATCCAGGCTGGCTGGAACGTGGCCGTGGCCCACGGCAACGGCCCGCAGGTCGGCTTCATCCTGCGCCGCAGCGAGCTGGCCGCGCACGAGTTGCACGAAGTGCCGCTCGACGTATGCGGCGCGGACTCGCAAGGGGCCATCGGTTACGCCCTGCAGCAGAGCCTGCAAAACCACTTCCTCGACATGGGCATTAACAAGCCGGTGGCGACCATCGTCACCCAGACCGAAGTGGACGCCAACGACCCCGCCTTCCAGAATCCGTCCAAGCCCATCGGCTCGTTCATGGGCGAAGAGGACGCGCAGCGGCGCATCGAGGTGGACGGTTGGGACTGCTCCGAGGACGCCGGCCGCGGCTGGCGGCGCGTCGTCGCTTCGCCGCTGCCCGTGCGCATCGTTGAGGAGCCATCCGTGCGGGCGCTCGTTGACGCCGGTCACATCGTCATCACCGTCGGCGGCGGCGGCATCCCCGTCGTGGCCGACGAGCACGGCCATCTGCGCGGCATCGCCGCGGTCATTGACAAGGACTTCGCCTCCTCGCTGCTGGCCACGCGGCTGGGCGCGGATACGTTCATCATCAGCACGGCCGTCGAGAAGGTGGCCCTCAACTTCGGCAAGCCGGAGCAGCGCTGGCTCGACCGCGTGACGCTGGCCGAGGCCAAGCAGTACCTGGTCGAAGGCACCCACTTCGCCAAGGGCAGCATGGCCCCCAAGATTCAGGCCATCATCAACTTCCTGGAAGCGGGCGGCCAACACGCCATCGTCACCGACCCGGCCAACATCGCCCGCGCGCTAGCGGGGGAAACCGGGACGCACTTTGTTCAGTAAGCAGTATTCAGTATTCAGTCAACAAAACTGACTACTGAATACTGGATACTGGATGCTGGATACTGGATACTGCACATGGACCACGTTCTCCACCTCAGAAGCCTCCTCAGCGGCCAGACCTTCCGGCCGGATGAGGTTGATTATGTTGACCCCGCCTACGGGCCGGACGGCATCCTCGATGTCGTCTACGACTACGACCTGATCGCCACGCGCCTCAGCCGCGAGAGCCTGCGCCAGAGCGGCGAGACGTCCATCTGGCGCTACAAGCCGCTGCTGCCCGTGCGGGCCGACGCGCCCGTGCCGCCACTGCAAGTCGGTTGGACGCCGCTCTACGACGCGCCGCGGCTGGCGGCCGAGCTGGGCCTGCGCCGGGTGTGGGTGAAGGACGACGGCCGCAACCCCAGCGCCTCGTTCAAAGACCGTGCCAGCGCCATCGCCGTCGTTAAGGCCCAGGAGCGCCACGCGCCTATCATCACCACCGCCAGCACCGGCAACGCCGCCGCCGCCCTCAGCGGCCTGTGCGCCAGCGTCGGCCAGGCCAACGTCATCTTCGTACCGGAGAAGGCTCCGGCGGCCAAGATCGCCCAACTGCTGGCCTTCGGCTCGACCGTGATGCTGGTCAAGGGCACCTACGACGACGCCTTTGACCTCTGCCTTCAGGCTTCGGCCGCCTATGGCTGGTACAACCGCAACACCGGCTACAACCCGTACATGAGCGAGGGCAAGAAGACGGCCACGCTGGAGATCTGCGAGCAGCTCAACTGCTGTCTCTTATACACATCTCCGAGCCCCCGAGACCGTACTAGATCTCGTATGCCGTCTTCTGCTTGAAAAAAAAAAAAACAAACTTAAAATATACATCTTCACGACAACAAAA
>CALLZA010000958.1 GCA_937858165.1 uncultured Ardenticatenia bacterium | reverse complement strand
CTTCGCGTTCTGTCGTATTCTCTTCACTCTTCTCTGATCTCATTTGTCATATGCTCGCTCTTCTTATATTTTTTCTCTGTCTCTCTTTTTTTTTTTGTTTTTTTATTCTTTTTTTTTTAATGATACGGCGACCACCGAGATCTACACTAGATCGCTCGTCGGCAGCGTCAGATGTGTATAAGA
Organism: uncultured Ardenticatenia bacterium; assembly: GCA_937858165.1. Classification (GTDB taxonomy): domain Bacteria; phylum Chloroflexota; class Anaerolineae; order Promineifilales; family Promineifilaceae; genus Promineifilum. The sequence goes on along the minus strand of CALLZA010000958.1, from coordinate 7,668 downwards.
GACAGCCATGGCCCTGTCCTGCAACCCCTCGCTCCTCATCGCCGACGAACCGACCACCGCCCTCGACGTGACCATCCAGGCCCAGATCGTTGACCTGGTGCTGCGGCTGAAGCAGCAGTTGGGCATGGCCATCATCTGGATCACCCACGACCTCGGCGTCATCGCCGGCATGGTGGACAAGATCGCCGTCATGTACGCCGGGTTCATTGTCGAGTTGGCCCCGGTGCGCTCACTCTATAAGGAAACGGCCCACCCCTATACCGTCGGCCTGCTGGAGTCGCTGCCCAAGATCGACGCCCAGCGCAAAGAGCGACTCATTCCGATCAAGGGACTACCGCCGGACCTCTTACGCGAGCCGAACTACTGCCCCTTCGCGCCGCGCTGCCGCTACAACATCGAGCGCTGCTGGGAGGAGAACCCGCCACTGAAGGCAGTGGCCAAGGACCACACGGCGGCCTGCTGGCGGGCCGAAGAGGTGTTCAACGGGTTCCGCATTGTTGACTACAGCAAAGAGATCGCTCTCGATGCCATTGCCGCCCTGGCGGAGGTGCCGGCATGACCACCGAAACCACGACCGTCGTAACCTCGACCCCTGTTCCTGGCCCTCTGGCCCCGCCCGCTGCCGCGGTCGACGCATCCGGACGCCCCGTTCTCGTCCAGGTACGCGACCTGAAGAAGTACTTCCCCATCCGCCGCGGCGTGTTGCGCCGCACGGTCGGCCACATCAAGGCCGTCGACGGCATCAGCTTCGACATCTACCAGGGTGAGACGCTCGGCCTGGTGGGCGAGAGCGGCTGTGGCAAGTCCACCGCCGGGCGCACCATCCTCCAGTTGGAAGAGCCGACGGCCGGCACCGTCCAGTTTGCCGACCGCGAATTGACGGAGATGAGCCGCACCGACGTGCGCAAGGCGCGCCGTCACATGCAGATGATCTTCCAGGACCCCTACGCCTCGCTGAACCCGCGCATGACCGTGGGCAACATCATCAGTGAGCCGCTGACCATCCATGGCCTCGGCGACAGCGCCGCCCGCAAGGAGCGCGTCCAGGAGCTGCTGCGCGTCGTCGGCCTGAACCCGTACTTCGTCAATCGCTACCCCCACGAGTTCTCCGGCGGCCAGCGGCAGCGCATCGGCGTGGCCCGCGCCCTGGCGACGAACCCGTCGTTCATCGTCGCCGACGAGCCAATCTCGGCCCTCGACGTGTCCATTCAGGCCCAGGTCGTCAACATGCTCGACGACCTGAAGCAGGAGTTGGGCCTTACCTATCTGTTCATCGCCCACGACCTGTCCATGGTGCGCTACATTAGCGACCGGGTCGCGGTGATGTATCTCGGCCGTATCGTCGAGCTTAGCTCGCGCAACGAGGTCTATGACCACCCGTTGCACCCCTACACCCAGGCGCTCCTCTCCGCCATTCCCGTGCCCGACCCGGACAAGGAAGCCAAGCGGCAGCGGATCATCCTGGAAGGGGACGTGCCCAGCCCGGCCAACCCGCCGTCCGGCTGTCGCTTCCACCCGCGGTGCGCCTATGCCACCGACGTGTGTCGCGAAGTCGACCCCGAGTTCCGCGATATGGGCACGGCGGCCGTACCCCATATGGTGGCCTGCCACCATGCGGAGAAGTTCCTGTGATCAATTAGGAATTAGGAATTAGGAATTAGGAATTAAGAGCCCGGAAGCGCGTCACTTCTTGATTCCTAATTCCTAATTCGTAATTCGTAATTTGTCCTGAGGAGGCGCTATCGAGAACAGCTTGTGGAGAGAGAGTTGGTTGACACAGCCTGGTCGGCGCGTTGCTGGCGCGCAGGCCAACCTTTGCTGAACCCATTTGAAGATGGAGGAGACACGAAACATGTTTACGAAAAATCGCATCGGCTTGCTGCTGGCAATGTTGCTGGTGGTAGCCCTCGGGCTGGTGGCCTGCCAGCCGCAGACACAGGTGGTCGAAGTGACGCGCGTCGTCACCGAGACGATTACCGAAGAAGGCCAGGAAGTGGTCGTCACGTCGATCGTCACCGAGGTTGAGGAAGTCGTCGTCACGGCGACGCCGGAGCCGGCCGAGGAAGTCTCGATGGCCGCCCCCGACCCGACGACCTACGTCGGCCTGACCTTCGGCGACATCGGCACGCTGGACCCGGCCCTGGGTTACGACACGGCCAGCAACACGCCGATCATGAACATCTATGAGACGCTGATCTGGTACAACGGCCCGGACCCGACGACCTACATCCCGATGTTGGCCACCGAAGTCCCCTCGTTGGACAACGGCGGCATCTCTGAAGACGGCATGACCTATACCTTCAACATTCGCGAGGGCGTCACCTTCCACAACGGCAACGACCTGACCCCCAGCGACGTGGCCTACAGCTTCCAGCGCGGCCTGTTGCAGAGCGACCCCAACGGCCCGCAGTGGCTGTTGCTGGAGCCGATCCTGGGCTACACCAGCGGCGACGTGACCGAGGGCATCCAGGAAGGCGCCTTTGCCGGCGACCCCGAGACCCTGAAGGCCAGCGCCACGCCGGAAGAGCTGGCCGCGACCTGCGAACTGGTCAAGGCCGCCATCGTCGCCGACGACGCCGCCGGCACGGTGACCTTCAATCTGGCCCAGCCGTGGGGCCCGCTGCTGGCCACGCTGGCCGGCACCTGGGGTAGCGTGCTCGATCAGGACTGGGCCACCGCCCAGGGTGACTGGGACGGCGACTGCGCCACCTGGCAGGACTTCTACGCCCCCGGCACCGAGAACAGCAAGCTGACGGCTGTCACCAACGGCACCGGCCCCTACATGCTCGACCACTGGACCCCCGGCGAAGAGCACGTCCTGGTGGCCAACCCCAACTACTGGCGGCCCGAAGGCGAGGCGGCCTGGGAAGGCGGCCCGTCGGGCGTCGCCCCGCTGCAGACGGTCATCATCCGTCTGGTTGATGAGTTCGGCACCCGCTTCGCCGCCCTGCAGGCCGGCGACGCTGCCAACGTAGCGGTCAACATTGACCAGCGCGCCCAGGTTGATCCGTTCGTCGGCGAAGTCTGCCTGTCCGACGGCACCTGCACCCCGACCGAGACCCCGGACGCCCCGCTGCGCAAGTGGGACGACCTGGAGAGCACCAGCCGCACCGACGCGTTCCTGACCTGGAACGTCGCCCCCGAGTCGCCCTACATCGGCTCCGGCCAGTTGGACGGCAACGGCATTCCCAATGACTTCTTCAGCGACCCGGACGTGCGCAAGGCGTTCGCCAAGTGCTTCGACTATGACACCTACATCTCCGAAGCCCTGATCGGCGAAGGCGTCCGCAACAACGGCCCCATCATCCTCAACATGCTGGGCTACAACCCGGACGGCCCGATGTACGAGTACAACCCCGAAGAGTGCGCCGCGCACCTGGAGACGGCCTGGGGTGGCGTGTTGCCGGAGACCGGCTTCCGCTTCCAGATCGCCTTCAACACCGGCAACACCACGCGCCAGACCGTCGGCGAAATCTGGCAGTCGGAGATGGCGGCCATCAACCCGGCCTACCAGATCGAGACCATCGGTCTGCCGTGGCCGACGTTCCTGAACGCCTTCCGCGCCTCGCAGCTGCCGATTTCCATCAGCGGCTGGGTTGAGGACATCCACGACCCGCACAACTGGATTCAGCCCTACACCTACGGCACGTTCGGCGGCCGCCAGGGTCTGCCGACGGAAATCCGCGACAAGTACGAAGCGCTGGCTTCGGCGGCCGTGGTCGAGAGCGATCCCGCCGTGCGCGAGCAGATGTACTTCGACATCCAGCAGGAGTTCTACAATGACACGCTCAGTGTCATCCTGGCCCAGGCCACCGGCGCCCGCTACGAACAGCGGTGGGTGAACGGCTGGTACTATAACGCGGCGAACCCCGGCACGTACTACTACGGTATGTCGCTGACCGGCGAGTAAGCCTATAACGGTCGTGTAGGGGCGGGTCTTAGACCCAACCCTACAGCGTATGATTAGGTAGGGGCGGGTCTTAGACCCGCCCCCACTGGAACGAGCGCCTCAGCGCTTCTGGCTCCCTCGTTAGGAGCTTTGAGCCGCCTGCTGCAGTGAATGTAGCGCGATTCTCCGGAATCGCGCTCTCACCAGAAACCGAGAGACGGCGACGGGCCACCCCGTCGCCCACGTTAAGACAGACGGGAGAAAGATAGTATGACTGCGTATATCATTCGTCGTCTCTTGATTTTGCCGATCATTCTGTTCGGCGTCACGCTGCTGATCTTCAGCATGTTGCAGGTGCTCGGCCCGGTGGAGCGGTCGGCTCTCTACGTGCGCGACATCCCCAAGACCGACCGCCAGGTGGATGCCATCATCGTCCGCTACGGTCTGGACAAGCCGTTCTACGTCCAGTACTGGAACTGGCTGGTGGGCACGGTGGATGGCAACACCGGCGAGCGTGTCGGCGGCGTGCTGCGCGGCGATCTGGGCTATTCGCGCAGCGGCCGCGAGCCGGTCATTGACGTGCTCATCCGACGGATGCCAGCCACGCTGGAGCTGGCGCTCTGGGCCATGATACCGGTCATCGCGTTTGGCATCTGGTTGGGCGTTAAGGCGGCGCTCAACCACAACAAACTCTTTGACCAGGTGGCCCGCGTCTTCGCCATCATCGGCTGGTCGTTCCCGACCTTCGTCTTCGCCTTGCTGATGTTGCTGGTCTTCTACGCCCGCCTCGACTGGTTCCAGCCCGGCCAGCTTTCGACAGGGTTTTCGCAGGAAGTCATCAAGCCCGGCTTTACCCAGTACACGCGCATGATGACCGTCGACTCGCTGCTCAACCTGCGCTTCGACATCTTCATCGACGCCCTGCGCCACCTGATCATGCCGGTGACGACGCTGATGGTCGTCGAAGTGGCCCTGCTGCTGAAGATCACGCGCTCGGCGATGCTGGAAGAGATGCGCCAGGACTACGTGACCACGGCGCGCGCCAAGGGGCTGCCGGAGAAGATGATCACCAATCGCCACATCCGCCGCAACGCGCTCATCCCGGTCATTACCGTCGCCGGGCTAACGCTGGCGGGCCTGATGGGGGGTGTTGTCATCACCGAAACGGTGTTCGACTACCCGGGCATCGGTTCGTGGGCGGCGGCGGCGGCCGTCAGCCTCGACGTGCTGTCGATGCTCGGCTACGCCCTGTTCAGCGCCGTGCTGCTGGTGGCGGCCAACCTGATCGTCGATATCATGTACGCCGTTCTGGACCCGCGCGTCCGATTGAGCTAAGAATGAGAAACCACAGATTACACAGATTTCACAGATTCAGAAGAAAAATCTGTGAAATCTGTGTAATCTGTGGTTCCCTTCTTTTTCTGAAGGAGAGTAAGCGATGACGACCGTAAGCGATCCCGTAGTCCTGCGGCCAGGGGCCAACGACGCCGGCGAACTGCGCGAGATGACCCGCCTGGAGAAGGCGGTTGGGCCGGAATGGGCGAGGCTTATCCGCGGCATTATCACCAACCCGCTGTCGGTCACCGGCATCGTCCTGGTGGTGCTGTTTGCCCTGTTGGCCATCTTCGCCCCGATGCTGGCCCCGCCGCCCAACGAGAACTGGCCGCGGATGCAGATTCCCCGCGACGGCTTCAAGGCCGAGCCGCAGCCGCCGATGAGCGTCTGGAACAAGAACGCGCCCATGAGCGTGCCGTGGTGGTATCGCAACGTCTGGCCGCGCCAGGAAGAGTGGGTTCACCTGATGGGCACGACCAGCGGCCAGTACGACATCTGGTACGGCTTTGTCTGGGGCGCGCGCACGGCATTCTTTGCCAGCTTTGTTGTCACCTTTGCGACAACGCTTCTGGGTGTGCTGGTGGGCACCTTTGCCGGGTTCTATGGAGGCTGGGCAGACGAGATATTGATGCGCGTGGTGGAGGTGTTTGTCGCCTTTCCCTTCATCACCGGGGCGCTGATCCTGTCGTCGCTGTTGACGCCCCTCTTCGGCCGCAGCGTCTGGCCGGCCACAGTCGCCCTCATCATCTTCGGCTGGACGGGGTACGCCCGCCAGTTGCGCGGCGACATCCTGGCCACCAAGGAGCGCGACTACGTGTTGGCGGCACGGGCCAGCGGGGCCAAGGACTCGCACCTGATGCTGACCCACGTCATCCCCAACGCCATGTTCCCGACGCTGGTGCGTATCTCGCTCAACATGGGCGCGGTCGTGCTGTCGTTCGCCGCGCTCAGCTTCCTGGGCATCGGCCTGCCGGAAGGGTTCGCCGACTGGGGGCAGATCGTCAGCTTCGCCCGCTCGTGGATCCTGACGCTCGATGTCTACTGGTACATCATCGTCTTCCCTGGCGTGGCCTTGCTGCTCTACGGGTTGGGCTGGAACCTGATCGGCGACGCGCTGCGCGACATTCTTGACCCGAAGCTGCGGGGGAAGAAGGCGTAGACCGACCGCTGACCGCCGACGGCCGATCGCTGCCACAATTGACGAGGCTGATGAGTGGTCATTGAAGATGAATAGATGAATAGGAGGCGGGCGCGACGAAGCAGCCCGCCTCTTTCATTGATACGCTATGACGCGAACGAACATGCGCCGCGCCGCGGTGGCGCTCGTGGTAGGGTTGTGGTTGGCCGCGCTGGGGCTGATGGCCGCGGCGCAGCAGGTGGAACACGGCGGCCCGCAAGAGGCGCGGCCGACGGAGACCCCCCCGCCCGGCGCGACGCCCACGCCCGACCGTCTGGCCCCGCCGCCGACTGTCCCGTCGCCCAACCAGGCCGACGAGGGGGCGCAACTCTTCTGGCTCCACTGCCAACCCTGCCACGGCGACGTGGGCCAGGGGCTGACCGACGACTGGCGCGCCCAGTACCCGCCGGAAGACCAGTACTGCTGGGAGAGTGGCTGTCATGGCCCCAGCCCGTATAAGCAGGAGTTCCAGTTACCAACGGCCGTGCCCGCCGTCATCGGCGAGGGCGCGCTGGTCAAGTTTCACACGCTCGATAGCGTCTACCGCTACGTCAGCGTCGCCATGCCCTACTTCTTCCCCGGCGACCTGACGCCGGAGGAGTACCTGGCCATCACCGCCCACGTGGCCCGCGGCAACGGCCTGTGGGACGGCCGCACGCTGACGACCGAAAACCTGCGCGAGTACGCCATCCCCGGCTCGCTGGTCTCTCTGCCGGTGGCCACGAGCGTCCCGGCCACCCCCGCCCCGGTTACACCCATGGTGGGTGGCGTCAGCCCGGTGGCGTTGCTTTTGCTGGTCGGCGGCGTGGCCGTTTTGATTGCGCTGGGAGGTTTTGTGCTATGGCTGAAGCGCGGCCGTTCGAACTAGACCTGAACGCGCCCGAACACCACACCCTGCCCGCCTATCGCCGGCTGGGGCTGCTCAATGGGCTGATCATCGGGCTGGCTTTGGGGTTGGGGGCGTGGGGGCTGGAGATGGTGCGCGTGGCCCGGCTGCCGCTGCCGCTGGCCGTGCCGGCGCTGCTGGTCGGCGTGCTGTTTACGATCCTGCTGGGCGGCTTCGTCGGCTGGCTCAGTGCGCGCATTGCCCGCACGGTGGTGACGGTTGTCCTGCTGTCTCTTATACACATCTCCGAGCCCACGAGACCGTACTAGATCTCGTATGCCGTCTTCTGCTTGAAAAAAAAAAGAAGCCAGTACGAGATAGTCGACTGCTCAGCGTAATCTACGAGATGAAATAGAAACACGTGAGTGCATGCATGTGCTA
>CALLZA010000957.1 GCA_937858165.1 uncultured Ardenticatenia bacterium | reverse complement strand
CCACTGTTCGCTCCTGAGTACGACGATCCCTCTCTACACTCTTTTCCTTCACCATTTCTTCTCCGTCGTGTCTGAGCCACTTTTCTTGTTACTATGACTCGCACCAACAGGTTTATGTAAATGTTTTTTTTTTAATGATACGGCGACCACCGAGATCTACACTAGATCGCTCGTCGGCAGCGTCAGATGTGTATAAGAGACAGGGCCCAGCCTCGCCAACTGCGCCGCAACCTCGTCCGGCGGCAGGGCCAACCCGTGGTTACGCAGGGTCGCCCGCACCTCATCGGCCACCGTGTCGGCGAACAGCAGATCGTCGGGATTCTGCGACAGATAGCCCACTTCGCGGCAGATGTCGGCCACGTCGCGCCCGCGGGTCGGCCGACCGTTGACGCGCACCTCGCCCGACTGCCCCCGCAGCACGCCGACGCCGCACTTCAGCAGCGTCGACTTGCCCGAGCCGTTGCGCCCCACCAGGGCCACCGCCTCGCCCGCCGCAATAGTGAAGCTAACATTCTTGAGCGTAGCGTGACCATTATACGAAAAACGCAGGTCGGTGACAGCCAGAACCGGTGACGCGGTCGACGGCGCGGGTGCGACCGGCGCAGACAGGGGCACGCCGGCCACACCGGCCAGCGCGGCGGCGAAAGGGCGTGCCTCTTTGACCGTCAGCGGCGTCGGCTGCCAGTCGAGCGCCCCGGCCAGTTGCACCAGCGGGGGCGCGACCGGCAGCCGTGGCAGCACCGCGCGCACCGGGCCATCGACCACTACCCGTCCGGCATCGAGGTAGGTCAGACGGTCGGCGTAGCGCACGATCCGCTCCAGCCGGTGCTCGGCCAGCACAATGGTCAGTCCCAGGTCATCGTTGAGGCGCACCAGGGCGCGCAGCACGTCTTCAGCCGACTGGGGATCGAGCTGGCTGGTCGGCTCATCCAGCACCAGAACGCGCGGCCGCAGCGCCAGAGCCGCGGCGATAGCCAGCCGCTGCCGCTCGCCGCCCGACAGGGTATGCAGCCGCCGGTCGCGCAGCGGCGTCAGGTCGAGCAGATCGAGCACCTCTTCGACGCGTCGGCGCATCTCGTCCGGCGGCACGGCGGCGTTCTCCAGGGCAAAGGCGATCTCCCCCTCGACACGGTCGAGCACGGCCTGCGCCTCCGGATCCTGAGCTACGAAGCCAACGTGGCGGCTGAGGACACGCGGCCCGGCCTTCACGGCGTCAAGGCCGGCCACGCTCACCTGCCCGGCCAACACGCCACCGCTGAAGTGGGGCACCAGGCCGTTGAGGCAGCGCAACAGCGTCGACTTGCCCGAGCCCGACGGCCCGGCAACCAGAACGAACTCCCCTTCGGCCACGTCCCACGTCACCCCGCGCAGGGCCGGGCTGGTGCGCTGGGGATAGGTGTAGGTCAGGCGGCGGACGGCGATCAAGGCCACACCTCCAGCGCCGCCGGCGCGGCCAGCCCCAGGCGCAGTACGCCCGCCACGCGGCTGAATGGCGGCGGGCCCAGGCGCGGCTAACGCGCGTAGTCCAACCCCACGCCCGCCAACGCCGGCGGCGGGCGCCTGGAACCCCGCAGGACGCGCCCGCCCCCGAAC
>CALLZA010000956.1 GCA_937858165.1 uncultured Ardenticatenia bacterium | reverse complement strand
CGGCCGCCGGGCGGCGTGGGTGGGGACGCCCGCGGCGGAGTTGACATGTCGGCCAGGGCGACTGCGACAAAGCGCGGGTGGGCGGCGTGGGGGGGGAGGTGCCCCCGGCCGTGGCGGCGCATGCCGTCGGCGAAGACGTAGAGGCCCAGGGGGCGGAGGTCAAAGTGGCCGCCGAACTCGGCCGTCAGCGTCAGGCAAGAGTCCTCGTTGCGCTCGCGAACGGGGCCGGTCTCGCAACGGTGGCCGCTATCAAACAGGGGGGTGGGCTGGGGCGTCATAGGCTGGCTCAGGTGGGCAGGGCGTAGAGGGTGTTGTCAGTCGCGCCAATGTAGATGATGCCGTTGATGATGGTGGGCGAGCCGATGATCGGGCTGCCGGTATCGAACCGCCACTGCAACTCGCCGCGCCGGGCGCTAACGCCGTAAAGGCTGCCGTCGGTCGAGCCAAAGTAGACTGTGTTGCCCCAGATGGCCGGGGTGGAGACGACCTGGCCGTTGGTCTGATAGGCGTAGACCTGCCGGCCGCTGGCCACGTCGATGGCGTACAGGTGGCCGTCGGCCGAGCCGACGTAGAGCATCCCCTGGAACAGCGTCGGCGTGCCGATGACCGGCCCCTTGGTGCGGAAGCGCCAGATGGGCCAGCCGGAGCTGGCATCGACGGCGTAGACCTGGCCGTCGCTGGAGCCGACGTAGAGGATGTCGTCGCTGACCTTGGGCGATGAGGTCACGGCGCGCTGGGCCTTGGTCTGCCACTTCACCTTGCCCGCACCCAGTTCCAGGCCGACGATCTGCCCCCCTTCCGTGCCGAAGTAGACCAGCTCCTCCGAGACCCAGGGCGTGGAGCGCACCGGGCTGTAGACGTTGGTCTTCCAGTGCAACTGGCCGCGCATGGCGTTGACGACGTAGAAGAAGCCGTCGTCGGCACCGAAGAAGGCGTGGTCGAATCGCACCGCCGGCGAGGAGTAGATCGACCCCTCGGCCGTGAACTGCCAGTTGAGCCGCCCCTTGCGCAGTTGCAGGGAGTACAGCGAGTGGTCAGACGAGCCAATCAGCACGGCATCCTCGGACACGATGGGCGAGCCGCCAACGCCGCCACCGGTGGGGAACTTCCACAGAAAGTCCCCCTTGTCGGCCGTCAGGGCATAGAGGTTGTTATCGTAGGCGCCGACGAAGACGATGCCCTTGGCCACGGACGGGCGCGAGCGGATCTCATCCTCACAGCGGAACGCCCACAGCGGCTTGATCTGGCTGAGCCCGGCGCGCAGCGTGGCCGCCGGCATGCCCGTGTCGGCGGCGTCGAAGCCCCGGCCGCTTTCCTTCAGCCCCAGCCCCAGCCGCTGGTCGAGGTCAACGTCGTCACCATCGCTCCGGGAGAGGACGAGCAGCGCCTCGCGCAGGGCCATGGCATCGGGGAAGCGGTCCTTCGGGTCATAGGCCAGGCAGCGCATGATGATCGCCTCGAAGGCGCGCGAGATGCCTGGATTGGCGGCGCGAATGGGGCGCTCGCTGAAGGTGAAGGGCGTCTCCTGGCGCGGGTCCTGGCGGGTCAGCAGGTGGTGGATCGTAGCCCCCAGGCCGTAGACGTCCACGGCCGGCGTGGCCTCGCCGCGATACTGCTCCGGCGGCGTGTAGCCGGCCGTGCCGATCATCGTACCCTTGTCCTCGCTGGCCTCGAACAACTTGGCGATGCCGAAGTCGATGAGGCGGATGTGGTTGTACGGGTCGAGCATGATGTTCGACGGCTTCAGGTCGCGGAAGATGACCGGCTGGGGCTTCTGGCTGTGTAGATAGGCTAGCGCGTCGCACACTTGCAGCGCCCAGTCGAGCGCCTTCTGCTCGTCCAGATACTCATCCGTCTCGTCGAGCCACTGCTGCAAGTTCTGGCCGGGCACAAACTCCAGCACCAGGTAGCTGCGGTTGCCGTCGGTGAAGTAGTCGTAGATGTCGGGGATGGCCGGGTGGTTGAGCGTAGCCAACATGCCCGCTTCGCGCTCGAAGGACTTGATGGTGAGCTGGCGCATCTCCGGGTCGTCCGTGCTGATGACCATCTCCTTCACCGCGCACAACCGGGTGACGGACGGGAAGCGCAAATCGCGCGCGCGATAGACGGAGCTGAAGCCGCCCACGCCCAGCGTGCCGAGGATCATGTAGCGCCCCTGGAGCACTTCGCCCGACTGCGGGCCGGTGGCGTCGCGCCGGCCGAGGGGCTGGCTGCCGCTGCCCTTCTTGGGCGGCATCTCTCGCGTGCCGAATTCCATGAGGTTTCTTCCTGTACCTTAGACCTGACCTGTCTCTTATACACATCTCCGAGCCCACGAGACCGTACTAGATCTCGTATGCCGTCTTCTGCTTGAAAAAACAACTCGCTCTCTGCGCGCTCATCTTACCCGTTTCTCGGCCACTACGGTAT
>CALLZA010000955.1 GCA_937858165.1 uncultured Ardenticatenia bacterium | reverse complement strand
CTTTCTTGTCTAGTTATTGTCTAGTTTTTCGTTCTGACTTTATGTTGTGTCTCGTTGTAGTGATTATTTTGTAGATTGTTTATGTTGTTTGTTTTTTTGTGTTTTTTTTTTTTGTTTTAATGATCCGGCGACCCCCAAGATCTACACTAGATCGCTCGTCGGCAGCGTCAGATGTGTATAAGAGACAGGGCGAGATGGCGGCCGAAGAGGCGTTCAGCGTCTACGACCACCCGCCGGTGTGGATCTTCGCCAAGAACGCCAATTACAGCCCGGAGAACACGCGGCAGGTGCTGGAAAGCGTGGACCTAAGTCAGGTGCGGGTCATGAATCCGCTGGAGGCGACGCGGGCGACGAACGGCATGATGCTCTCGGCCGCCGACTGGGCGACGCAGCGGGCGGGCGGCACGTTCAGTGAGGTGTTCGCCATCGACGGCGTGCTGTCGCGCAATCCGTGGCTGGCAGCGGTGGTGTGGTTTCTGGCCGTCGTGCTCATCGGCTGGATCGCCTTTCCGCTGGCTTTCGTCGCCCTGGGCGGGCTGCCCGACCGGGGGTATGGGCTGGCGCGGGTGCTGGGGCTGCTGGTTGTGTCCTACCTGACGTGGCTGGCCGCCAGTCTCAAATGGCTGCCGCACACGCGCAGCACACTGCTGCTATCGCTGCTGGCCCTGGCGGCGCTGAGCGCGGTGCTATTGGTCCGGCGGCGGCGGGAGATGGTTGCCTTCATCGGCACGCGGCGGCGCTACATCCTCTTCGTCGAGTTGTTGGGGCTGGCCCTGTTCGGGCTGATGGTTGTCATCCGGCTGGGCAACCCCGACGTGTGGGACGTCATCTGGGGCGGCGAGAAGCCGATGGACCTGTCGTATCTGACGGCCGTCATGCGCTCGACCACCTTCCCGCCCTACGACCCGTGGCTGGCCGGCGGCTACCTGAACTACTACTACTACGGCTTCGTCTTTGTGGGCGCGCTGGCCAAGCTGCTGGGCGTCATGCCGGCGGTGGCCTACAACCTCATCCTGCCGATGCTGTTCAGCATGACCGGGGTGGCGGTGTTCAGTCTGGCGCACAACCTGGTCTGTGCAGTGGGGCGATTCTCCGAATCACCCGCTGAGTCGGGGACGGAAAGCAGGCGATTCGGAGCCCCCTACATCGCCGGGCTGGTGGCGGTGGCCCTGGCCCTGCTGCTGGGCAATCTGGCCCAACCGTCGGTGATTGCCAACGCCTGGTATCAGGCCGGCACGCCGACGCTGGAGGAGTTGCCGATCATCGGCCGCGCGGCGCGGACGCTTGACGGCGGCGTGAAAGTGCTGGGCGGCCAACCCGCACCCATCTACCCCGGCGACTGGTTCTGGACGGCCTCGCGGGCGCTCAACTATGAGCCGGGCGAAGCCCAGCCCATCACCGAGTTCCCGTTCTTTACCTTCCTCTATGGCGACCTGCACGCCCATATGATCGCCATGCCGTTGTCGATGTTGGCACTGGGGTGGGCGATTGGGGTTGTCCTGCTGGCAGAGCGAAAGCGCAGGGGAGCAGGGGAGCAGGGCCGCGCGGGAGACCCGGCCGACAACCAACAACTGACAACTAACAACTGGCCGCTGATGTTCCTCACCGGCGCGCTAGCTATCGGCGTGCTGCGGCCGACGAACACGTGGGACTGGCCAACTTATCTACTGCTGGGCGTGTTGGCCCTGGCCTACACCGCATTGCAGACAGACGGCCTCAATCTGCGCGGCCTAGGCAAGGCGGCGCTGCTGGCGGTGGGGTTGTTCGGCTTGTCGGCGCTGCTCTTCCTGCCCTACACGGCCAACTACGGTGCGGCCTACTCGTCGGTGTCGCTGTGGCCCGGCTCTTACACGCGCGCCTGGAACTATCTGATAGTCCACGGTCTGTTCCTCTTCTTCGTCGTCACCCATCTCACGCGAGAGGTACGCGCCTGGGCGGCGACGTGGACGGAAGAGGGCAAGCGGCGACTGGAGCCACTGGGGCGGGTCATTGTGGCGGCGTTGGTGCTGTTCGTCGTGCTGACGGCGGCGCTACTCGTCCGCGGCTACTGGGTCGCGCCCATCGCGCTGCCACTGCTTGTCGTGGCCGGGCTATTGGCGCTGCGGCCGGGGCTGGCGACAGGGCGCCGGGTGGTGCTGGCGTTGATGTCGGCCGCGCTGGGGCTGACACTGCTGGTGGAGATCATCGTCCTGGACGGTGACTGTCTCTTATACACATCTGACGCTGCCGACGAGCGATCTAGTGTAGATCTCGGTGGTCGCCGTATCATTAAAAAAAAAAATTACACTCGTTATTCTTCCGCCCCTCTCATCTCACACTCTCACTCATCACATTCTATACTCTAACATTCATATTAGATCGCCTATATCCACACTCTCCAATTACACTATCTAACATTCGAGACACAAG
>CALLZA010000954.1 GCA_937858165.1 uncultured Ardenticatenia bacterium | reverse complement strand
CACTCTCCCCTGCTCTCTGAGTCCCCTCTTCTTCCTCCTTTCTTGATGTGTTGTTGTCACTTGTTGTGTCATGTGACTGTCCTGCTTTTTTTTTTTTTAATGATACGGCGACCACCGAGATCTACACTAGATCGCTCGTCGGCAGCGTCAGATGTGTATAAGAGACAGGAACGGCGAAGAGCAGGCGGCGTGGATGGCGTGGGCTGTTGCCGACCACGACAACTGCCTGGCCGCGTTGCGCTGGGCGCTGGCGGCCGGCGACGGCGAGACGGCCGTGGCCATCGCCGGCGGGCTGTGGTGGTTCTGGTATCGTCGTGGCTACTTTGAACTGGGGCGGGAGCTGCTGGCCGCATCTCTGGAGTGGCCGTCGTCCGCCCCGCTCATCCGGGCCAACGCGCTCAACGGCCTGGCGGCGTTCTACCTGGTCGATGAGGCCTACGCCGCCAACCTGGCCTGTCACGAGGAAGGGTTGGCGCTGCGCCGCGCCCTGGGCGACCCCGCCGGCATTGCCACGGTGCTGCACAATATGGGGCTGACGGCCTACACAATGGGCGACAGCGACACGGCAACGGCCCGGCTGCTGGAAAGCATCGAGGTCAACCCCGGCGGCGACCAGACCTCGGCCTGGGCCCACTTGGGGCTGATAGCCCAGGAACGTCACGATCTGGCCGCGGCGCGTCGCTGGCTGGAACTGGCCTACGACGCGGCGATGGCGGCGTCGGCCGGCTGGATACAGGCGTTCGTCATGAACTTCCTGGCCGACGTCTTGCGCGAGCTGGGCGAACTCGACGCGGCCGACCGGCTGGCGCAGGAAAGCCTGCGCCTGTTCGCCGAGATGGACGACACTTACTACCTGCCCGACGCTCAGGTGACGCTGGCCCAGATCGCCCTCGACCGAGGGGACACCGCCGCCGCGACCGCGCTGGCTGCGCTGGCCGCCGCCCAGTACGCTGCCCGCGACGACGCGGTCTTGCTGGCGTCCGTCACGCTTGTGCAGGCCGAGATCGCCGGCCGCGACGGGCAGCGCGAGGCGGGCGCGGCGCTGCTGGCGCGCTCGCAAGCCCTGCGCGGTCGCGCCAGCCGGGCCGTCTCGCCCCATGAGCAGGCCCAGTATGAACGGGTGGCGGGGGCGCTGGGGGTTGCCTGGCCCGAATAGGCGTGTGGCGATGGCAATGCGACCGCCTACCCGAGCCATCGTGCAGGCCCTGCTGGTGACCTTTCTCTGGTCAACCTCCTGGGTGCTCATCAAGCTTGGCCTGCGGGCCAGCTTGCCGGCCATCACCTTTGCCGGGTTGCGCTACAGCCTGGCTTTTCTGTGCCTGCTGCCCTTCGTGCTCGTCAACCCGGCCCATAGAGCCGCTCTGCGCGCCCTGTCGCGCGTGGCATGGGCGCGGCTGGCGCTGTTGGGCATCGTCTTCTACGTTCTGACGCAGGGGGCGCAGTTCGTCGGCCTCGCCCTCTTGCCCGCCGCCACACTGACGCTGCTGCTTAATCTGTCGCCTATCGTCGTGGCCCTATTCGGTATTGCGCTGACAGTGGAGCGGCCGACGCGCGGCCAGTGGAGCGGCATTCTCCTGTCGGCCGTCGGCGCGCTGATCTACTTCTACCCGCTGGCCTTGCCCGCCGGGCAATTCGTCGGCCTGGCCGTGGGGGGTGTGGGGCTGCTGGCCAACGCCGCGTCGTCACTTCTGGGCCGCCGGATCAACCGCGACGGCGGCCTGGCGCCGCTGCTGGTCACGACCGTTAGCATGGGCGTCGGCGGTGGGCTGCTGCTCGCCGTCGGCGCGACGACGCAGGGGTTCGGCCGCCTGGGGGCGACGCAATGGCTGCTCGTCGCCTGGCTGGCCGTTGTCAACACCGCCCTGGCCTTCACGCTGTGGAACCACACGCTGCGCACACTGACGGCCGTCGAGTCGAGCGTCATCAACAACACGATGCTGCCGCAGATCGCCGTTCTGGCCTGGGTGTTCCTCGACGAACCGCTCACGGTCCGGCAAATCCTCGGCGTAGCTCTGGTTAGCGCGGGCACGCTGGTCGTCTCGTGGCGCCGCGCCCAACGAGACGAGGCTTGAGGGCCACAGATCGGCAGCGATTCCTGCTATAATCACAGCCTATGACCACTGCCAGGCCCTTCCGACCTACGACACCCCTGACCAGTCTCCGAATCGAAGCCAGACGATGAAATTTCTGCCCGCCCAGTTCTTCTACTTCCTGCGCCAGCGGCCCGGCCAGCTAAGGCTCCTTAGCCTGGCCCGGTTCCTGCTCTTGCTGGCCGCTCTGGTCACCTTCTTTAGCGTGGCCTTTCATTTCATCATGGCCCGCGAGGGGCAATCGCACAGTTGGGTCACCGGCTTCTACTGGGTATTGACGGTGATGACCACGCTGGGCTTTGGCGACATCACCTTCCACTCCGATCTGGGCCGCATTTTCTCTTCAGTCGTGCTGTTGAGCGGCGTCATGTTCCTGCTCATCCTGCTGCCGTTCACGTTTATGGAGTTCTTCTACGAGCCGTGGATGCGCATCCAGGCCGAGAGCCGCGCCCCAACCGAACTACCGGTCAGAACCGAGGGCCACGTCATCCTGACTTCCCTCGATCCGGTGACCAACAACCTGATCCAGAAGCTCAACCGCTACCACTACGAATACGTCCTGCTGGTCAGTCAGGTGGAAGAAGCGTTGCGGCTGCATGATCTGGGCTATCAGGTCATGCGCGGCGACCTGGACAGCCCGCAGACGTACCTTCGCGCCCATGCCGACCGCGCCCGGCTGGTGGCCACCACCGCCAACGACATGTTGAATACCAACATCGCCTCGACGGTGCGCGAAGTCTCCGAGACCGTGCCGATCATCGCCATCGCCAATAGCCGCGCGTCGGTGGACGTTCTGGAACTGGCCGGCAGCAACCACGTGCTGCAACTGGGGCAGATGCTCGGCCAGGCGTTGGCGCGGCGCGTCAGCGGTGGCGAGAGTACGGCCCACGTGGTGGGGGAGTTCGACGAACTGCTCATTGCCGAAGCGCCAGTAGACGAGACAACGCTGATAGGCAAAACCGTGGCCCAGAGCCGGTTGCGACAGGAAGCGGGCGTGACCGTGCTGGGGCTCTGGAAGCGCGGCGAATTCAAACCGGCGCGACCGGACACGGAACTAACCGCCGGCACGGTGCTGGTCATGGTCGGCCGCCAGGATGACATCAGTCGCTTCGACTCGCTCCATCACCACGAAACGGCCCAAAAGGCACCGACCGTCATCGTCGGCGGCGGGCGTGTGGGCCGGGCCGTGGGCCAGGCGTTGTTGGCGCGTGGTCTGGAGTACTTGATCGTCGAGCAAGTGCCGGAGCGCATCCGGGCTGATAACGCCAGCCGCTACGTGCTGGGCAATGCCGCGGAACTGAGCGTCCTGATGAAAGCCGGCATCATGGAAACGGATACCGTGGTCATCAGCACCCATGATGACGACACCAACATCTATCTGACCATCTACTGCCGCCGCCTGCGGCCGGACGTGCGCATCGTCAGCCGGGCCACGCTGGCGCGTAATGTGCCCACGCTCCACCGCGCCGGAGCCGATTTCGTGATGTCCTACGCCTCGATGGGGGCCAACGCCATCCTGACGCTGTTGGACCGCAGCGAAGTGCTCATGGTGGCCGAAGGGCTGGACGTCTTCCGCGTGCCCGTGCCGCGCGAACTCGACGGTCGAACCCTGGCCGAGGCCGATATCCGGCGCAAGACCGGCTGCACGGTAGTGGCCTGGCAAGTGGGCGAGGAGACGACTCTTAATCCTGCTCCCCATGTGCCCATGCCGGATAACGCCGAACTCATTCTCATTGGGACGGCTGAGGCTGAGGCAACCTTTCTGGAGGAGTATGAGGTATAGGGGTGTTCCATCCGTCACCCTGCGGACGAACCGACCCCTGTTGGCCGCCGGGCGCTCCTAAGGTCCGATGAGCAGCGGCGTCAGCCGCGCCGCGTCACCGGCTGCCTGGCCGTTAATCGCCACCGGCAACCGCGCCCCCGTCTCCGCCCGATAGAGGCCAACTTCGATCGGATACTCGCCCGGCGGCGTGTCGCCCGGCAGCGCGATGGCATAGGTGTCGGTGACCACCTCCCCCGCCAGCCAACGGCTCGTCGGGTACGCCCCGCCGCGTGGCATGGCGTCGGCCTGCCACAGGCAGCACGTGCCGTCGGCGCGCAGGACGTGGACGAAGACGGTGTGGTCGGCCGCCGGCTGCGCCTCCGCCTGCCACACCAGTTCCAGCGCCCAACCGGCGTCGGCCTCGGTCAGCGTGTAGCCCAGCAGGACGATCTCGCCGCCGAACGACGCGCCGACCGTCGTCGCCAACGGCGGCGGGGTGAATTCCCGCGCCGTCTGCGTGATGGCCAGCGGGCCGAGGTCGGCCAGGTAGAGCGGTCGCCCCGCGCCATTGAACAGTTCCAGCCGCAGCCGGTAGTTGCCGGTGGCCACGTCGTCAGGGATGCGGGCGATCTGGCGGTCAATGACGAAGATGGGCGTCGGCCACTGCGAGAAGGGAAAGAGGTTGTAGAACGGCTGCGCCTGGCCGAAGGGGTAAACAATGCCGTTGTCGACGCCATTGTCCACACCGACGAGCGTCATATTCATGAGGAGATAGGGCAGCGCCTCCTCGGCCGACCACCATAGCCCCACGTCAATCACTTCGCCCGTCTCCAGCGTCTCGGCCCCGCGCTCATAGCCCAGAAAGGTCAGTCCGCCGGCAACCGTCTCGTAGACGGCGAACGGCGGCCGTGGCAATGGCTCCGGCGGTGGCCCGGCACTGATGGCCACGGCCTCGGTCGTGGCCGCGTCGGTCGTCAAGCCAGTGGCCGCGTCGGTGAAGGGCAGCCGCGCCCCGCTGGCCGGGTCGAACAGGCCCAGCCGTAGCCGGTAAATGCCGTTCTCGCCCGGCGGCGCGCCCGGCGGCACGGCCACATCCACCCGCTGCAGGATCGTCTCACCCACGGCCCACTGCTCGGCCGGGTAGGCGTCCTGCTCTACCTGGCTCCAGCGGTGGCCGTTCAGATCTTCCAGGTGAACGAACGTCGTCGCGCTCAAACCGGGCGGTGGGGAAGCCAGCACCGTCCAGGCCAGCGTCAGCGGCAGCGCCTGGCCGCTGCGCGTGGCGGCAATGCCCGTTTGGGCAACGTCGTCGGGCAGCGTCGTACTGCCGTCCAGGCGGAGCAGGCCGCCGAACGTGCCGGTCCTGTCTCTTATACACATCTCAGAGCCCACGAGACCGTACTAGATCTCGTATGCCGTCTTCTGCTTGAAACAACAAAGGAGTAAACCAAAGACGACAACAGCCCCCACGGTCGTAACTGACACTCAACAAATAAAGCACGTGTCGCACAACAGATCATATAACCCAATAGTACTGGATAACACAACCACCCCACATATCGA
>CALLZA010000953.1 GCA_937858165.1 uncultured Ardenticatenia bacterium | reverse complement strand
CATGTTGTTGCCTGTTGTGAGTGCGGGATAGACTGTTATCTTGGATCTTGTATGCTGTGTGTCGTATGTCTTGAGCATATCTTTTAGTGCGATATGAGTCACGGTCTCGTTAAGTTTGTTTTTTTTTCAAGCAGAAGACGGCATACGAGATCTGGTGCGGTCTGGTGGGCTCGGAGATGTGTATAAGAGACAGCGTTCGTGGCGGCCGTGCGCGGGAAGCAGGTGTAGGCGGCGACGCGAGTCGGGTTCAGGACGAACGTTTCGTCGTTGACGATGACGGCGATATTGCCGCTAGCGCCCTGAACGCTGGCCGAACCGACAGCACCGGCCGGCAGGCCATCGGCCGGGGTGAAGAAGGTCACCGCCGCGCCGGCGGCCACGGGGCCTTTGGTGACGGTCTTGGTCTGGACCGCGCCCGCATTGTTGACGCGATAGGAGTAGGTGACCGTGATATTCTGGGCCGCGCCGGAGACGTTCTGGGCCTGGATGCCCGTGTTCAGACGGACGTAGTTATTGCGGATAAGCGGGCAGTAGGCCTTCTGCGCATAGTCTTGCGGCCCGAAGGCGGTGTAGGCATGGAGGTTGCTGCCCAGAGCGACGGCGTTCTGGTACTCCAGCGCCGCGCCGGCCAGCGCGCCGGAGCCGGTAACGGTGGCGCTGCCGACCGAGTTGTTGGCCATGGCCGGGTTGGTGTCGGCCGGGCCGACGAGGACCATGGCGCTGGCCGGAACGTCATTGAACGACTTGGTGTGCGTCGACGCGCCGACTCTGATCGTGACCGTAATGTCGTTGGCGCTGCTGCTCGCGTTCTGGATGTAGAGCGTGGTCGAGCGGCCGAAGTAGTTGTTCTTCATCAACGGGAAGGCGATGGTGTTGGCCACGTCGGCCCCGTCGGTGCCGCGGTACATGCCGGCGGCGCGGCCGCTGGGCATGTTGACGACGTTGACGATGGCGGCGATGGGCTGGTCGGCGCTGACAACAGCCGAGCCGACGAAGCCAGCCGGCACGGTGCATTCCGTGTTGGTCAGGAAGTTGACCGACTGACCCACACCGGCGCTCTTGGCCGGGCCGCAGGGGAAGTCGTTGCCGTCACCATCGTAGGCAGTGAACAGAACCGAGGTCGAGGCCGAGCCGACGTTCTGAATCTGCTGCCCGGACCACCAGCCGGAACCCGGCAGGTTGCCCGATTGCGCCGACACGGCGCCAACACTGACCAGCAGCAGGGCCAGAACGAGTACTAGGATCTTCTTGTGCATAGCTGTCTCCTTAAACATGTATAGACAATCTAGGTTACGATAGCATTTTAGGGCATAGAACGGCCCAGTCAATCATCCGTTTGGAGTATTTGAGGGAGTAATCCGCCCGATTAGGGGCGGCGAATGAGTTCGCGCCAGTAGACGCGGTCCTGTTGGGGCACAATATCGAGCAGCAGGACGGCGGCGGCATAGACAACCACGCCGGCGGCCACGGGTACCAGCAGCGGCCAGTCCCGCAGTGGCCACACCGCCAGCCCCATCAGCGCTGTGGCCAGCAGCGGCCGGCTGGGCGACGGCAACAGGCTGACCCGCGTGATGCGCGTCTGGGTGTAGGCGTAGAAGATCAGAAACAGGGCCAGACTGGCCAGCAGCCGGGCCACGGCCGCGCCGACGATGCCCGCGCGCGGGATGAGCAGCAGGTTCAACGCCACGTTCAGCCCGGTCGTCACGCCCAACATCAGGGCCGCGTCGCGCTGCCGATTGTAGATAAGCGCCAGCCGCGAGTGGGGCACGTTGAGGAACAGAAAGACCACGGCCCAGATCGATACCTGGAGCACCGGCACGGCCGGGCCGAACGCCGGGCCATAGACTAACCCGATGATCGGCCCGGCCAGCAGCGTCACGCCCGTCGCCACCGGCAGGATGGCCGCCAGCAGATAGCGGCTGATCTTGTCGTTGAGCACCGCCAGCTTGTCCGGAGCCTGGACGTAGTAGCGGCTCATCACCGGGTAGAGCGCCGTGCGCACGGCCACAGGCATCAGGTTGAAACCCAGCAGGATGGTTTGCGCGGCGGCATAGAGGCCGACATCATCCTCGCTCAGCATCAGGGAGATGAGCAGGATGTCGGCCTGATAGTCGAGCAGCGAAAAGAGCTGGATGACGAAGAAGCTGGGCATGGTGGACAGGTGGTGGCGCAGGAAGCCCAGGTCGAGCCGCGACGGCAGGCGTTGTGGCGTGCGGCGGAAGAGACGCGCCAGTCCCGGCGCGAACACCAGCAGGCTCAGCAGCGATGCCAGCGGCACGACCCAGGCGATGGTCGCTACGTCGGCACCGCGGGCCAGCAGCCAGAAGCCGGCGATGAGCTTCAGCGCCGTGCTGGCGGCCGAGGCCAGCAGCGGCGTCAGCAGCCGTTCGTGGGCCTCGAACAGTGACTGGCACATGCTGAATGCCGCTTCGGGGATGGCCGCCAGCGACAGGATGACGATGACCGTCGTCGTCGTGTCGGAGTAAGGGGCGAAGAGGCGCAGGCCGAGCAGCAACAGGCCATAGACGGCCGCCGACAGCAGCAGCCGTAGCGCCAGGTAGTTGACCAGGTAGCGCCCGCTCTCGTCGCGCCGTGCCGGCACCTCGCGCACCATGATCTCGTGCAGCCCCAGCGCCGACAGGCCGAAGACGAAGGTGAAGTAGGTCGTCGCCAGGCTGAAGCTGCCTGAAGCCGCCGGGCCAAGCTGGCGGCCGATGAGAATGAACAACAGGGCGTTGCCCGCCTTGACGATGACGCTGCTCAGAAACGCCAGAAGCGTGTTGCTAAGCAGGCGTTGGATGGTGTTCATCGGGGGAGAGCTTCTCGGCGATACACGCCCAGCCCAGCGTGTGGTCTTTCACCCGGTCCAGCCGGTCGAGGTAGAACAGGAGCAGCGGCAACAGCAGGAAGAAGACGAGGTAGACGGGCAGGATGAGCGGCAGTTTCAGCAGGTAGGCCAGGTCATCGTCGCCGCGCGGAAAGAGGCGGTCGTGCATCATCTGGAAGTTGAACGACAGGAACCAGAAGTAGCCCCCCCACGGCCGCATCTCGACGACACGCATGCCCGCCTTCTCGATCAGATGGGTGAAGCCGTAGGAGGTGTAGCGGAAGAAGTCGTGGGGCTTCTGGTGCTGGTGCCAGGCCATGGGCGCGGACAGGTAGAAGCGTCCGCCGGGGCGCAGCGTGCGGCCGATCTCGGCGATGACCTGCGCCGGTTCGTTGACGTGCTCCAACACCTGGAAGCAGACCGCGGCGTCGAAGCTGTCGTCGGCGAAGGGCAGGCGCGACAGGTCAGCCTGGGTGTCCAGCCCGCTGTAGTCCCACGTCCGGTCGCCCACAGCCAGATCGACGCCGGTGTAGCGCGTGTGCTCGAAGGTGTGGCGATACTGCCCCTCGCCGCTGCCCGCGTCCAGCAGGCGCGCCCCAGGCGGCAGCTCCCGCTGCGCCTGCGCCAGCAGGCGGTTGGTCTCCCACAGGTGAACGTCCAGCTTCTCGCTGACCCACTTCGGTAACAGGGCCAGTTGCCCCTCTCGTCCTAGTCGCATTGATCACACTCCCAAACCGCCATTGTAGCGGCCCAACCAGCGCGCCGCCAATCGTAGAGCGATTCTCCCAGGGCAACCCCCTATAGATTTATCACACACGAACGGCACGCGGATGGCGCTGATTGTACGCTGACGACGCTGTTCCACGCCGATTGACACTGACAGAACGTATCTTGCAGCGTTCATCAGCGTCATCGGTGTGCCATTTTCTGTATGCGGTTGTCATGCATTATGACCCCTAACGCTTGACTTTCGGGCCGGTCAGTAGTAAAATATACTTGGTCATATTATCATCACATGGGTATTTCTATGCCCGCTCCTCGCTCCCAGCCCATGCCGGCAAAGGCGCTTCCAGCCGCATGAGTGTCTCTGCCTTCACCGCGTCTCTAGTGGAGGGAGTTGATCATGAAAACCCAATGGACATTGAACGGCGTGACACTGCTGCTAGCGACGCTAGCCTTGCTCATGGCCTTCGCGGCGTGGGCGGAGCCGCAGGCGGGAATTCAGGCCCAGGACGCCCCCCAGCCCGCCGCGCCTGCTGAGGCGCT
The DNA here is from genome assembly GCA_937858165.1 of uncultured Ardenticatenia bacterium. Classification (GTDB taxonomy): domain Bacteria; phylum Chloroflexota; class Anaerolineae; order Promineifilales; family Promineifilaceae; genus Promineifilum. The sequence goes on along the minus strand of CALLZA010000953.1, from coordinate 1,317 downwards.
GGTCCTGGGGACGGCGTTCACCTACCAGGGCTATTTGGAAGATGAGGCCGGGCCGGCTAATGGCCTGTACGAGTTTCAGTTCGCGCCGTTTGACCATCAGTCCGCCGGCACTGCGCGCGCGAACTCGATCACGCGCACGGTCAACGTCACCGACGGGCAGTTCAGCACCCAACTGGACTTCGGTAACAACGTGTTCAACGGTCAGCGGCTGTGGTTGCAGATCGGCGTTCGACGGGCCGGGGCCACGGAGTGGTTTACCACCCTCACGCCCCGCCAGGAGCTGACTCCCGCCCCCTACGCTCTCTTTGCGGCCAATATCCCCTACCACGACCACTTCGGAGCCGGCTGGAGTGGTTCAGGGGTGACCGGGATTGCCGTAAACAATCTGTCCACCACCGGGTCTGTCGGTGCCGTGTCTGGCTACGTCCATTCGACGAATGGCCATGCTGTCTTGGGCGAGGCACTATCACCTACAGGCCAGGGCATTGGCGTCTATGGGGCGACCAACTCGCCCCAGGGGTTTGGCGGGTACTTCAAGAATTACACCGCGGGCTATGCTCTGTATGCCGAGGGAGACGTGAAACAATCTCCGACCGGCGACGGGCTGGTCAAGGCTGCCGCCGTCGCCACTGTGGGTGGCTTTAACCCGGCACTCCCACGCTACTTCAACACGATTACCGAGCAAGTCACCATTTGGGCTTGCGGCTTACCGCAATATGCGACCGGCCACTCCTGTATCGACTTCAACTTCACCCTGAACAATCGTTACTGGGTGGCAACGTCCCTGGATGGCGGCTATGTTTCGTGCTCTCTATGGCTTTCGGGGGAAAGCGATACGCTCAACTGCTGGCACTATAACAACAGTGGGCAACTGGTAAACGGCGAAATCATGGTCGTCGTCTACTAGAGCCGTGCCAACAAGTTGAGGAGGGTCCAAGTGATGAGCAAGCGCTTGCGGGCTGTCGCGGCAATCGGATTCTCGCTCGTCCTGATCGTGATGATGGCTGGCGCGTTCGCTGCCAGCCCGGCGGCTTGGGTCGTGCCCTGGTGGACGGTTGATGGTGGCGGCGGGTCCAGTACCGCTAATAGCGCGAAAAGTGGTGTTGGTGAGTCAACGGGCCAGGGCGGGCTTCTGTTGCGGGGCACGATTGGGCAAGCCGACAGTGGGGCCATGACGGGCGGGCCTTATGTCCTCAGCGGTGGGTACTGGGGAAGGAGGCCGGCTGACAGGCAGTACCGTCTTAGTCTACCGGTCGTCATAGGCGGGCCGTGATCCAACTGATCAGCACCTCTGACCGTGTTCCGTCGGCTTGATCC
>CALLZA010000952.1 GCA_937858165.1 uncultured Ardenticatenia bacterium | reverse complement strand
CCCGCCGCTCCCCCGCGTGGAAGGTCCCCCCCTGGTTGCCCCCCAGGTCTGCCGCCGCCTCTTCCAGCCGCCGGCCCATCTCCGCCAGACGGCCGCGCACGACCACGGCCACGAACGAGATGTTGAACGCCACGTGGGCGGCCAGGATGGTATAGCGGCTGAGGGGCACGGCCACCAGGACGAAGAACAGCAGCGCCGACAGGGCCATGACGATGTCGGGAATGATGATCGGCAGGTACATCGTCGCGTCGTAGGTCAGCTTGCCGCGAAAGCGAAAGCGCTCCAGCGCCATCGCCCCCAGCGTGCCCAGCACGGTGCTGATGAGCGTCGACCAGAAGGCGACCCACAGACTGACCTGGAACGAGTCGATCAGCGCCCGGTCGTGCAGCAACTCCTCGTACCAGCGCGTGCTCACCCCCGTCCAGACGCCGACGACGGAGTTGGCGTTGAAGGAGAAGATGACCAGGATGAGGATGGGCAGGTAGAGGAAGAGGAAGATGGCCGCGGCCAGCAGCGTCAGGGCGTTGCTGTGGAAGGTGCGACGAATGTCGCGTCGCGCGGCGCGGGGGACTGTCAGGCTCTGGGTGTGGGCGCCGGAGGTGGCTGGGGTTGTGGTGGTCATCGGCCGTTCTCCTGCCGCCGCTCGGCCTCGGCCGAGGCGCGGAAGTAGACCAGCGTCGCCGCCAGCATGACGGCCATCATAATGAAGCTGAGGGCCGAGCCGAACGGCCAGTCGCGCACGGTCATGAACTGCTGCTGCAGCAAGTTGCCCAGCAGCGACACCCTGGCCCCGCCCATCAGGTCGGGCGTCACATAGGCCCCCAGCGACGGGATGAAGACGATGATCGACCCGGCGATGATGCCCGGCAGGCTGAGCGGCAGCAGCACGCGCGTGAAGCGTCGGAAGCCGTTGGCCCCCAGGTCGGCCGCCGCCTCCAGCAGCGTCCAGTTCGTCTTCTCCAGGGTGCTGTAGAGCGGCAAGACCATGAACGGTAGATAGCCATAGAACAGGCCGATCAGCACCGCGCCGAAGTTATAGAGCAGCGGCAGCGGCCGGGCCGTCGCCTCGGCCAGCCAGCTGAACAGGGCCGAGTTGCCCGACAGGGCCACAGCCACGTCGTGGATGCTGCCCGTCCAGACGTTGTTGATTAGGCCGGAGTCGCGCAGGATGAGCATCCAGGCGTAGGTGCGCACCAGAAAGTTGGTCCAGAACGGAATCATGACCAGGAAGATCCACATGTTGCGGCGGTGAGCCGGCTGGCGGGCGATCCAGTAGGCCAGCGGAAAGCCGAACAGCAGGCAGAGGGCGGTGTTCAGCAGGGCCAGCCAGGCCGAGCGGGCGAAGATGCGCAGGTAGATGAAGTCGCCGCCGACGCGGCTGAAGACGCGGGCGTAGTCGTCGAACCACGCGCCGGGGTTGGCCAGCGAGGGGTAGGTGACTGTGCCCAGCCGGGTGCGCTCCCCCAGGCTGACGACGAAGACGATGGCCAGCGGGGCCAGGAAGAAGACCAGCAACCAGAAGGCGGACGGAAAGGCCAGCGACCAGGCGGCGTTGCGCGTCAGCAGGCAGAGCAGCAGCCCGCCGGCGGCCACGACCAGCACCGCGCCGATGAACTCGCGGCCGAGGGCGTAGTAGACCAGCGCCCCGACGAGCGTCACCGCGGCGTAGACCAGCCCGGCGCGTGCCCCCCAGCCGGCGCCGCGCAGCAGCCCGACGGCCGCGGCCAATGCCCAGACCAGCAGCAGCCCATACAGCCCATAGGCAACCAGGGGCGGCCACTCGGCCAGAACAAGTTCGGCGGGGTAAGGGGTCCAGTTGAAACGGCTAAAGGTGGCCCAACGGAAGAGGAGGAAGGCCCACAGGGCGGCCTGGGTGAGGAGAAGGAGCGCCGCGGCCTGGTGGAAGGCGTCGCGGCCGCGGGTCATCGGCGCAGCAAGGGCGGGCGGATTCAGCCGGGATTCAGTCGAGACAGCCATCGGCTCCTCCTGCTGTTATAGAATCGGCCGCCGCCGTGGTAGTCGCGAACGTTATGACACATAAGCGTTGTTCTCCTGAAAAGAGAGGTAATCCGCAGATTGGGCAGATTTTAAGAACCTCACGCAAAGATCGCCAAGGACGCTAAGCGCGCCAAGAAAACGTTTCTTTGCGTTCTTTGCGAACTTGGCGATCTTTGCGTGAGGTTCTTATCTCTTCTCCGATAATCTGCCCAAACTGCGGCTCAGTTCCTCTTAATCAATCAGAATCTGCGCGTTTTCGGCCGCCCACTGGACGTAGACGCGGCTGCCCACGTCATACGGCAGGTCATAGCGCGAGCCGTAGTTCTGTTGCCGCACGACCAGCGACGCGCCGCCTTGCAGCGTCACGCGGAAGCGGGTGTCGGTGCCGATGTAGAACGCCTCTTCCAGCACGCCGTCGAGCACCACGTTCTCCGGCTCGGCCAGCAGAAACTCCTTCATGTCCACCGGGCCGGGCATCTTCGCGCCAAGAATGCGCTCCAACTCCTCCGCCTCCAAGCCGCTCTCCGCCTTCAGCACGTCCACCTTGCCCTGCGGGTAGAGGTTGATGCGCTCCGGTCGCAGCGTCAGTGTCACCGGCTGCCCCAGACGCAGCGCGTGCCCCTCGTCGGCGGCCAGCACGGGCACACCCCCTTGCAGCGTCACCATCGGGTGCTCCTCTTCCGTCTCCAGCCGGCAGACAGTGGCCGGCAGGAAGTTGGTCTCGCCGATGAAGTCGGCCACAAAGCGGTTGACCGGCTTCTCATAGACCTCATGGGGCGAGCCGACCTGCTGCAAGAGGCCCTCGTGCATGATGCCGATGCGGTCGGACATGGCCATGGCCTCTTCCTGGTCGTGGGTGACGTAGATGAAGGTGATGCCCACCTCGGTCTGAATCTGCTTCAGTTCCGACTGCATCGCCTTGCGCAGCTTCAGGTCGAGCGCGCCCAGCGGTTCGTCGAGCAGCAGCACCTGCGGCCGGTTGACCAGCGCCCGCGCCAGAGCCACGCGCTGCTGCTGGCCGCCGGAGAGTTGCTTCGGTTTGCGCTCGGCCATCTGCGGCAGCCGCACCAGTTCCAGCGCCTCGGCCACGCGCCGCTTGATCTCCGGCGCGCTGACCTTCTGCATCTCCAGCCCGAAGGCCACATTCTGGGCCACGTTCATATGGGGGAACAGGGCGTAGTTCTGGAAGACGGTGTTGACCGGGCGGCGGTGGGCGGGAATGCCCTCGACGTGCTGGCCGCCAATGAAGATCGTCCCCTCGCTGGGCTGCTCGAAGCCGGCGACCATGCGCAGCGTCGTCGTCTTGCCGCAACCGCTGGGGCCGATGAGCGAGAAGAACTCGCCATCACGGATCTGAAGGGTGAGATTATCGACGGCGATGGTCTCGCCGAATCGCTTGGTGACGTCGCGGAGTTCTACGCGGAAGGAGTCGGTCATCTTCTCGTGAGGCTTGCGCACAACTAGTGACCTCGTTACCATACCCCGATTGCCGCCGAATGACAATATCGAGAATGACGGGTTGAAGAAGTATGATCCGCAGATTGGGCAGATTAGGCAGATTTTAAGAGAAGAAAGCTCACGCAAAGACGCCAGGAAACGCCAAGGCGCAAAGAAGAAAAGAAAGAATCCGGGTTCTTCTTATCTTTTTTGCGCCCTGACCCCTTAGCGCCTTTGCGTGAGCCTCTTAAATCTGCCTAATCTGCCCAATCTGCGGATGATTATTCTGAGGAGAAAGTTATGCTCTACGGCTTTGCGGGCCAGGTACTACACGTGGATTTGACCGAAGGACAACTGACCATCGAGCGGCCGGATGAGGCGTTCTACCGGCAGTACGTCGGCGGCAGCCTGATGGGCCTCTACTACCTGTGGCGCAACACGCCGCCGGGCATCGACGCCTTCGACCCGCGCAACACCCTGACCTTCGCCCTCAGCCCCACCACCGGCCTGCCCATCAGCGGCCAGAGCCGCTGCACCGCCACCTGCAAGTCGCCAACGACCCAGGGCGTGGCCGACAGCCAGGCCGGCGGCTTCTGGCCGGCCGAGCTGAAGTTCGCCGGCTTCGACGCCATCGTCATCCGCGGCGCGTCGCCGACGCCGGTCTACCTGTGGATCCACAACGGCGCGGCCGAGTTGCGCGACGCCACTCACCTGTGGGGCCACTTCACCCACGACGTGGACACGGCGCTGCGGGCGGAGCTGGGCGACGACAAGATCGAGATCGCCCAGATCGGCCCGGCAGGGGAGAAGCTGTCGCTGTTTGCCGCGGTCATGAACATGAGCAACCGCGCCTGGGGGCGGACGGGCATTGGCGCAGTGATGGGCAGCAAGAACCTCAAGGCTATCGCCGTGCGCGGCACGCAGCCGGTCGTCCCGGCCGACAAGCGGGCCATCGTCGCCCTGAGCCGCGGCGGGGCGCAGCGGCTGCCCGGCAGCGACGTGGAGGCGCTGGGCAAGTATGGCACGGCCGATGCCGTCATGGGTCAGCAAGGGGCCGGTGGGCTGCCGACGCGCAACTGGGACAGCGGCGTCATGAGCCCGGCCGAGGCCGAGGCGATCAGCGGCGAGCGGCTCTACCTGGAGCTGCTGCGCGGCGCGGCCGACGGCGCGCAGGACAAGCTCGGCCGCGACACCTGCTACGCCTGCGTCGTCCGCTGCAAGCGCGTTGTCGAGGCTGAGTACCGTGACCAGGCTATCGTGCCGGAGTATGGCGGGCCGGAGTACGAGACGCTGGCGACGTTTGGCTCTTACTGTGGCGTCAGCGATCTGCGGGCCATCAGCTATGCCAACCAACTGTGCAACATGTACGGCGTCGACTCCATCTCCTGCGGGGCGACGCTGGCCTGGGCCATGGCGTGCTATGAGAAGGGCGTGCTGACACTCTCAGACACGGACGGCATCGCCCTGAACTACGGCGACGCCGAGGCGATGATCGCCATGCTGGAGAAAACCCTCAAACGCGAGGGGTTCGGTGACGTGCTGGCCGAGGGGTCGGCCGGGGCGGCAGCGCGGCTGGGCAAGGGGCATGAGCACCTGCTGACGGTCAAGGGGCAGGAGATTCCGGCCCACATGCCCCACGTCAAGCGCAGCCTGGGCCTCATCTACGCCGTCAACCCGTTCGGCGCCGACCACCAGAGCAGCGAACATGACCCGATGTACCACCCAAAACTATACGAAGGGACGCCGGAAGCGCCGGGCTACAAGCGCTACCTGGCCCAGATTGGCCTGACCACGCCCACCGCCCCCAAGGCCATGAACCCGGAGAAGGTGGAGTTCGCGCTAATCACGCAGTACAACTACTGTCTCTTATACACATCTCCGAGCCCACGAGACCGTACTAGATCTCGTATGCCGTCTTCTGCTTGAAAAAAAAAAACAAAACTACAACCAGCTGACAACATACAACATTGACATACATGCAACGAACAAA
>CALLZA010000951.1 GCA_937858165.1 uncultured Ardenticatenia bacterium | reverse complement strand
TTCTTGCTGCTTGCTGTAGTATTGTTGATGTGATTGTCTTAGAGTGTGTGTGATGCCGATGGTGTGTGTTAGACTTGTTGTCAGTATGGTCGTGTGTATGATCTGTCTATGGATCAAACCGGTGGCATAGAGAGTTGTTTTTTTTTTTTTTCAAGCAGAAGACGGCATACGAGATCTAGTACGGTCTCGTGGGCTCGGAGATGTGTATAAGAGACAGGCCGCACCCAATGCTGGGCGGCGCGGCCGTCGATTCAGCCGGCACCCCGGCGCAGCGCGTGCGCTTCCTGAAGAAGTTTACCGAAGGCGAGCCGAAGTGGGGCGCGATGGCCATCACCGAGCCGGGTGCCGGCAGCGACAACAGCGCCATGCGCACCACAGCCGTGCTCGACCCAGAGACGAACGAGTGGATCCTTAACGGCGAGAAGATCTTCATCACCAACGGCGCGCTGGCGCTGAAGGAGTCGGACGGTCTGTGCGTCGTCTGGGCCACGGTGGATACGAAGGCCGGCCGCGCCGGCATCAAGTCGTTTGTCGTTGAGGCCAACACGCCCGGCGTCACCATCGCCAAGCAGGAGCACAAGCTGGGCATCCGCGCCAGCGACACGGTGGCGCTGCACTTCGACAACGCCCGCATCCCGTTCGACAACGTGCTGGGTGACCCCGAGGTGCAGCAGGTGGAGAGCCGCAAGGGGTTCCTGGGGGCGATGAAGACGTTCGACGCCTCGCGCCCGGCCGTGGCCGCCAGCGCCATCGGCATCGCCCGCGCCGCGCTGGAGTTTGCTAAGGAGAAGCTGGCTGAGGAGGGCATCGTCGTCGATTACACCAAGGCGCTGCACGAGATGACGGCCGTCGAGCGTGACGTGATCGAGATGGAGGCCCGGTACAAGGGCGCGTGGCTGCTGACACTGCGGGCCACGGCGCAGATGGCCCACGGCGAGAGCAACCGGCTGGAAGCCAGCATGTGCAAGTATCGCGCCGGTGACGCCGTGACCTGGATCACCCAGAAGGCGGTCGAGTTGCTGGGGCCGAAGGGGTATTCGCGCGAGTGGCTGGCCGAGAAGTGGATGCGCGATGCCAAGATCAACGACATCTATGAGGGCACCAAGCAGATCAACCAACTCATCGTCGCCCGTAGCCTGCTGGGCTACTCTCGCCGCGAACTGAAGTAAAAGTTTTGGGGCTTTGGGGGCGATGGGCGGACGTGCGTCCGCCCATCGCCCCCAAAGCCCCATTTTAAGAGGAGCGCGCACATGAGCTATCGAATCGACAAGGTGGGCATCGTCGGCGCGGGGACGATGGGCGGCGGCATTGCGGCCCACCTGGCCAACATTGGCATTCCTGTGGTGCTGCTGGATATCGTTCCGCCGAATCTGAGCGCGGCGGAGCAACAAGACCCAGCGGCGCGCAACCGCATCGTTAACTCGCTCTACGACCGCATGGCCAAGGCGCGGCCGGCCAATCTGGCTCGCGCCGACCGGGGCGACCTGATCACTGTAGGCAATCTGGATGACGACTTCGACAAGCTGGCCGACTGCGACTGGATCATCGAGGTTATCATCGAACAGCTGGAGCCAAAGCAGGCGTTGATGGCCCGCATTGAGGCCATCCGCAAGCCGCGGGCCATCGTCAGCAGTAACACGTCGGGCATTCCCATCGGCCAGATCGCCGCCGGGCGGTCGGCCGAATTCCGCGCCCACTTCCTGGGCACCCACTTCTTCAACCCGCCGCGCTACCTGAAGCTGCTGGAGATCATTCCCACGGCCGACACCGCGCCCGAAGTGACCGAATTCATGAAGACGTTCGGCAGCGAGACGCTGGGCAAGGGTGTCGTCGTCTGCAAGGACACGCCCAACTTCATCGGCAACCGCTTCTTCGCCGTGGCCTCGTCCTACGGGCTGGAGTCGGCACTGGCCGAGGGGTACACCATCCCCGAAGTCGACGCTATCACCGGGCCGACCATCGGCCGCCCCAAGACGGCCACCTTCCGTCTGCTCGATCTGGTAGGGCTGGACGTGATGGCTCACGTCAACAACAATCTCTATGACGCCGTGCCCCACGACGCCTATCGCGAGGCGCTGCGGCCCGAGCGGACGTCGGCCCTGATGCAGGGCATGCTCGACCGCAAGTGGCTGGGCAACAAGGTCAAGCAGGGCTTCTACAAGGAAGAACGCGTCGGCGGCAAGCGCGAGTTCTGGGCGCTCAATCCGCAGACGATGGCGTATGAGGCCGCGCCCAAGATCCGCTTTGACTCCATTGGCGCGGTGCGCAACGTGGAAGACCTTGGCGAACGCTTGCGCAAGCTGCTGCAATTCGACGACCGCGCGGCCAACTACCTCCGCCGGTTGCTGTACTACGGCTTTGCCTACGCCGCCTACGTCACGCCGGAGATCGCCTATCGCCTGTCAGACGTGGACGCGGCGATGCGCTGGGGCTTTGGCCACGAGGCCGGGCCGTTCGAGATGTGGGACATGCTTGGCGTGGCCGAGACGGTGGCCAAGATGGAGGCCGAAGGGTTTGAGGTTGCGCCGTGGGTCAAGGAGATGTTGGCCACCGGTCACGACTGCTTCTATAAGTCCAACGGCGGGCGCAACGACTACGACTTGGAGACGAAGAGCTATCAGCCGCTGGCCGCCGACAAGAACATCATTCTCGTTAGCGACCTGCGCGCCGCGGGCAAGACGGTGGAGCGTAACGGCAGCGCCAGCCTGCACGAGATGGGTGACGGCGTGGCCCTGTTCGAGTTCCACGCCAAGATGAACGCCATCGACCAGGATATCATCGACATGGCCTTCAAGGCGCTGGAGCGCCTGGACAGCGACTTCGACGCGCTGGTCATCGGCAACAACGGCGACCACTTCTGCGCCGGTGCCAACCTGTTCGCCGTCGGCGTGGCCGCGGCCAGCGGCCAGTTCGAGGCGCTGGATACGATGATCAAGGCGCTGCAAACGGCGACGTTCAAGCTGCGCCACGCGCCCAAGCCGGTCGTCACCGCGCCGCACCAGATGGCGTTGGGTGGCGGCGTGGAGATGGCGATGGCTGGCTGGGAGGCGGTGGCCGACCACGAGACCTACATGGGCCTGGTGGAGTTCGGCGTCGTGCTTTTGCCGGCCGGCGGCGGCTGCAAGGAGACGTTGCGGCGCAAGATCAACCCGGTCATGCGCGCCGCCAATGCCGACGTGCTGCCCGCGCTGCAAGAGGCGTTCGAGCAGATCGCTCTGGCCAAGGTCGGCGCAAGCGCCTGGGAGGCCAAGGCGATGGGCTATCTCGCGCCCCAGGACACCATCGTCATGAACAGCGATCACCGGTTGGCGCGGGCCAAGCAGCGGGCGTTGCAACTGGTGGCGTCCGGGGCGCGTCCGCCGGAAGTCGAGAAGATCTACGCCGCCGGGCGCGACGCCCTATATGCGCTGAAGCTGGGCGTGCGTTCGCTGGCCTGGGGCGGCTTCGCTTCGGAGCACGACGCCAAGATCGCCGGCAAGATCGCCTACGTACTCACCGGCGGCGACATCAGCGCGCCGGCGTGGGTCGATCCGTGGTACATCCTCGACCTGGAGCGCGAGGCGTTCCTGTCGCTGTTGGGCGAGGAGAAGACGCGCGAGCGCATGATGCACATGTTGCAGACGGGCAAACCGCTGCGCAACTAGGAGGAGACTATGACACGAGAAGCTGTAATCGTGGCCGGTTCGCGGACGGCCGTCGGCAAGTCTAAGCGCGGCACCACCCGCAACTGGCGCTCCGACGACATGGCCGCGGCGGTCATTCAAGACATCCTGCGCAAAGCCCCGTCGCTCAACCCGGCCGAGATCGACGACGTCATCATCGGCTGCGCCATGCCCGAAGGGGCGCAGGGGCTGAACTTCGCCCGGTCGATCGCGTTGCGCGCCGGACTGCCGGTGGAAGTCTCCGGCCAGACGGTCAATCGCTTCTGCTCCAGCGGCTTGCAGACCATCGCCATGGCCGCTGAGCGCATCATCGCCAACGGCGCCGACGTCATTATCGCCGGCGGGGCGGAGACAATGAGCCTGGTGCCCATGACCGGCTTCCGGGTGAATCCGAACCCGTACATGGTCGAGAACATGCCCGAAGTCTACATGGGCATGGGACTGACGGCCGAGTGCGTGGCCGAAGAGTACGAAGTGACGCGCCAGGCGCAGGACGAGTTCGCCGCGCGCAGCCACCAGAAGGCGGCCGCGGCCTATGAGCGCGGCGCGTTTAAGGACGAGATCGTGCCGCTGGAGATCGAGGAGATCGTCGCCGGGCCGAACGGGCCGCAGCGGACGACGGTGATGTTCGACCGCGATGAGCATCTGCGGCCTGATACGACGGTGGAAGGGCTGAGCAGGCTGAAGCCGGTCTTCAAGCAGGGCGGCACGGTGACGGCCGGCAACGCTTCGCCTCTGAGCGACGGCGCGGCGGCAGTCATCGTCATGGAGCGCAGCCGGGCCGAGGCACTCGGCCTGACGCCGCTGTTGCGCTTCGTGGGTTTTGCCGTTGCCGGCGTGCGGCCGGAAGTGATGGGCGTTGGCCCCATTGCTGCCGTGCCCAAGCTGCTGAAGCGCACCGGCATGAGCCTGGCCGACATCGACCTCATCGAGTTGAACGAGGCGTTCGCGTCACAGGCGCTGGCCGTCATCCGCGCGTTGGGGCTGGACGAGAGCCGCGTCAACGTCAACGGTGGGGCCATCGCTCTGGGTCACCCGCTGGGCTGCACCGGGGCCAAGCTGACCGTCCAGATCATGCACGAGATGCCGCGCCGTGACGCGCAGTTCGGCATGGTGACGATGTGCATCGGCGGCGGCATGGGCGCGGCCGGGTTGTTTGAGAGACTCAATTAGTAGGTCGGTTTGCCAGTAGGCCAGTAGGTCAGTAGCAGTATTGCTGACCTACTGGCCTGCTGACCTTGCCTACTCCCCACTATCATACTTAAACGAGATCATCACCCGCGCCCGATACTCGACGATCTCGTCGTCGTCCAGGCGAATGTCGAGTTTGGTGATCTCTGCCACGCGCAGGTCGCGCAGGGACGCGCCGGCTGTCTCGATAGCCACGCGGGCGGCTTCTTCCCACGAAACGGTGCTGGTTCCCACTACCTCGATCACTTTGTAGACACTCATGCGGTTGCTCCTTGTCCGGCCGGGGTAGGCCGGGCGCTGGGGCGGGACGGCGGCCGCGCGGCGCGCGCGTTGCCCGCCTGCTGCTATTATGCTGTCTCTTATACACATCTCCGAGCCCACGAGACCGTACTAGATCTCGTCTGCCGTCTTCTGCTTCAAAAAAACAAAAAAAAAAAAACAACAACACCATCGTTTCGCCAAGCGCGAATACGCGCTTTAGAAGCGCCCGACGTTTCTTATTTTCTACGATACCACTTTCACCACCTCCTCTTCCTGCTGGACGTGAACATACGCTGCCTACGCTTTCCCTTCATCCCCACTCACATCCACA
>CALLZA010000950.1 GCA_937858165.1 uncultured Ardenticatenia bacterium | reverse complement strand
GTAATTGCGTGTGCAGTGCTTAGGTCTACACGGTACTGCGGATGTTGAGGTGGATGTGTATGACTGAGTTGTGCCTGTCTAATACTCCTGTTATGTTCTGTGGTGTCGATTTGTTCGTTATTGTTGTTGTTTGTTTTTTTTCAAGCAGAAGACGGCATACGAGATCTAGTACGGTCTCGTGGGCTCGGAGATGTGTATAAGAGACAGACCGTGCATGACGGCCCTGCTGGCGGCCGACGAGGGCGTACGAGCAGCGGTGTTCGTGCCGGCCGAGGATGCGGCCGACTGTGATTCGTAGGCCAATGGAGGTTGACAATGGCCCGTACAGATGAAGTGCAGGAGAGCATCGACCGGACGACACCCAGCCCGCGCAACCACCGTTGGATCGCCCCGGTCCTGGGCGCAGTGCTGGGCTTCTTGCTGGGCACGGCGCTGATCTCGCTGGCCGCGGCCTTCGCCCCAGAGGGTTCATCAGCCTTTACCACACTGGGCCTAACGCTTCAGGCGATCGGCGCGCTGCTAGGCCTGTTCATTGGCGGTCTGCTGATACGCTCGCGTGAGTAACGCAGCGTATCATGTGGGAGGTATGAAAGCATGAGACGGGAAACCACCACCAGCCGGGTCACCACACGGCCCGCTCCTTCGCGGCCAGCATCGATGCTCTTTGGCACGCTCTACGGGATGGCCGGCGGTCTTGCCCTGGCTCTGGTCGCCCTCAGCGGTTTGCTGCCGGTGACGCTGCCGGCCGAGTGGGTCGCCATGCCGCTGGCCTTTCAGGGGGCGCTCACCGGGGTTGCGGCTTTATTTGGCGCATTGGTGAGCTTTATCCGGGAAGAGAACTGACCACCCCGGTCGAAAAGTAACCACAGATTGCATAGATCCAATCGGTGGCATTTGTGTAATCTGTGGTTCACCTTTTCTCCCCTCTTTGGTTTATACTGGCTTCTAGTCCCAGGCCGGTCATCTGCCCGGCGGGACGGAGAGGCCTATGTCCGAGTTCGACGCCCAGACGATCCTGAATCTGTCGGCCGCCCTGGCCCCAAACCTCCTTGCTGCCTACAACCGCCGCGCCGGCCTGCCCGATCTGGGCGACGCGGCGCTGGCCCCCTACGAGCAACAACTCGTCCGCGCCCTGGCCCCCGGCATGGTGGCCTTCGTCGGCCGCCTGACCACCGACCTGCCGCCCGACTTCGACGCCTTACCCGTCCTGGCCCGTTTCTGCGCCGACCCGGCCACGGCCGAGGCCCTCAACCGCTATGGCACGGGCGAGGCAGACGGCGCGCGCGCCGTGGCCGAAGCGCTGCTGGCCGCCGGCTGGCCGACTGATGGGCTGGATGGGGACGCGTTCGAAGAGGCTTTGGCGGCGTGGGCGGCGGCGTCAGCCGAAGTGGCCCGGCTCGACGCGGCCAACTACACCTATCAACAGGCCGCGCCGCTCTATCAGCAGGCGTTGTCCGGCACGTCTTCGCCCCTGCGCGCGGCGATGGCCGAACTGGTGCGCGCTCTGGCGGCCGACGGTTTGAGCGGCATCGACGCCGGCCACATCATCGCCGCCGACGGCGACACCATCCTCTTCTCGTGGCGCGGCCAGAGCGCCAGGCGCGACGAGCCGGCCACTAGCGCGGGCTTGGAAATCACGGGCAAAACGGACAGTCCCGACGAGCGGAACACCGGCGGACAGCCGCCAGTGGACGAGATGAACGAGCCGGAGCCAGGGCCGCCCGTGTCCCAGCCAGCCACGCCTCAGCCGGCGGTCGACGAGGTTGTCGCCTTGCGCCTCGATGTGGCCGCGCCGCCCCAGGTGACAGTCGGCCTGCCGTTCGACCTGGCCGCGGCCATTCGGCAGACGGGTTCGCTGCCGCTGGCCCCGGACGATCTGACCCAGGTCGAAAGCGCCCCCTTTGCCGCCATACGCCCGGCGGGCGCGGCGTTCGTTTCCCTACGCATCCAGGTCGCTGCCCCCGACTGCGACATCCATGGCGGTGACACGCGGCCGCTGCGCCTTTTCCCCGGCCAGGATGGCCCGACGGTCTACTTTCACTTAACCCCCCGCCGCGCCGGCCCGCTGAGCGTCATCGTCACCGTCTATCAGGAGACGGACTGGATCGGCTCCACGCGTCTGCGGACAGAGGCGGGCGCGGTAGGGGGCATGGGTGCCAGCGCGTCCGACAGTGCACCGCGCGCCGGGGTGGTGATGAACGTCGTCAGTCGGCCGCTGGGCGAGACCGAAGTAAACCACATGGCGCTGCGCGACGCGCTCGACGACGCCTATAGCGATGCCGAACTGCGCGACCTGTGCTTCGAGTTGGAGATCGATTACGACGACTTGCCGGGCGACGGCCAGTCGGCCAAGGCGCGCGAACTGGTGAGTTACTGCAAACGGCGCGGGTTGCTGGCGGCGCTGGTGGCGTGCGTGATGCGTGACCGGCCGACAGCGCTAGTGACCAGTGGTTAGCGGCTAGTCACTAGGCACTAACCACTGATCACTCTCCTAAGCCGGTAACAGCTCCCACGACCGCTCGGCCCAGCGGGCCATGAACACCATCAGCAACCAGGTGAGCAGCCCCAGCGCCAGCACGCCGACCAGCATCAGCGGCAGCGACCACTGCGGCCACAGTTGCGCCGCGGAGAACGGTAGTAGGGCGACCAGCGTCGCCGGCACCCCATAGACCAGTGTCAGCACCAGCGACGCCCACCCCCCGCCGCTGGTGGTCATGCGCCGCGGGTCTTCCCAGTCGAGATTGGCAAAACGAAAGCCAGTCGAGACGTTGATCATCGTCAGCCCGGCCAGGAAGAGCAGCCCGGTGACCAGGGCATAGGGCAGCCACGACAGGCTGAAGGGCATGATAAGACGCGTCAGGATCAGAAACACGGCAAAGACGACGAAGCTGGGAATGAGCACTCCCCACAACTTGGCCTGCCACACCTCGCGCGGGCGCAGCGGGGCGGCCTTCAGCAGCGAGAACGACTGCCGCTCCAGCGCCAGGGCGCTCATGGCCGGGGTGGAGAGGATAACGTAGGCGGCGAACAGCGCCCAGGCACCCATGAGCACGCCCGGCTGTAAGGCGGCCGTCAGCGCCGCCCAGTTGCCGGGCGCTTGCAGCGCGCCCGCGTTGGCCACGTCGAGCATACTGCCCTGGCCGCCGTTGTCGTTGAAGAGAGCCAGGGCGCTGACAACAATCGCAATGACGCCGCCGCCGAGCAGGCTGACGAGCTGGCGCGGGTCGCGGAGGCGCAGCAGCCAATCCTTCAGGCCCAGGGTGATGGCCAGCGAACGGCCGCCGAAGACGCCGTCGCGCTCTTCCAGGCCGCGCCGCTTGCCGCCCGCGCTCTGCGCCTTCAGCCAGCCGGACAGATACAACTGGTCGGCCCCCATGATGACCCCGGCGAACAGGCCGAGGGTGATGAGCAGGTAGAAGAGGATGCCCAGCAGGCCGCCGCCGTCCAGTTGCCCGGCGTCCAGGGCCATCAGGCCGCGCCCGGCCATCATGGTCGGCAGGGGCAGCCCCTCGACGCGGCCGATCACTTCGCCGGCCGTCTCCAGCGTCTGCATCGACGTCTCTTCATTGGCGAAGAAGAGACGCGGCAGTTGGGCGATGAGGGCGAACATGATGCCGAACAGAGCGTATGATGCGGCCAGCATCTCGTTGAGCCGGTTGGCAGGCATGATGCGCACCAGCACCATCGCCAGGAGCGCGCCCACGCCCAGCCCGAACAGCGGCGCCAGCAGCAGCATCACCAGCCCCAGCACGTAGTAGACCACCCCCGCGCCGGCGCCGATGCCATAGGCAATGAACGCCGGCACGGCCACCACCAGCAGGATGCTTACGTTGCCCGGCAGCCGGCTCAACAGCTTGGCGACCATGACCGAGCGCGTATGCACCGGGGCAACCACCAGCCGCTCCAGATCGCCGCTGAGGAACAGCCCGCGCACGGCCTGATTGAGGCCGGTGATGAGCACACCCAGCAGGACAAACGTCAGCAGCAGCCCCGGAAAGACACCCGGCCCGACTTGTACCGGCATATCCGGCCGGAGCAGAAAGGATGCGCCATAGCCGAGCGCGGCCGAGAAGACGCCGATGAACAGGAAGGCGATGGTCGCGGCGATGTAGCCGACCATCTTCCAGCCGCGCACCCGCGAGAACTCGCGCCGGTCGAGCTTCCAGTAGTGGCGCATCAGCAGCAGCGTATCAGCCCACATCGTCCAGCTCCTTGACCATCTCGTCGGCGTCGCTGCCGCCGGTCAGCTCCAGGAAGATGTCTTCCAGCGACTGCTCGCCGCGCATGGCCCGCAGCTCGTCGACGCGGGCGTCGGCCACGATGCGCCCCTTGTTGATGATGATGACCCGGTCGCACATCGTCTGGGCGATCTCCAGGATGTGGGTGGAGAAGAAGATGGTCCGGCCGCGGTCGCGGTTGCGGATCATCAGGTCCTTGATGAGGCGGGCCGAGCGCGGGTCGAGGCCGACGGTCGGCTCGTCCATGAAGACGATTTGCGGGTCGTGGAGGAACGCGCCGGTGATGGCGACTTTCTGCTGCATGCCGTGGCTGAAGGTGTCGAGGTAGTTGCCGGCCACTTCGGTCAGGTCGAACATGTCGAGCATCGGCCGCATGCGCTCTTCCACCTGCGCCGGCGGCACCTTGTAGAGCTGGCCGACGAAGCGCAAGTATTCACCCGCCTTCAGCTTGCCGTAGAGGTTGGGCGTGTCGGGCACGTAGCCGATGCGCGCCTTGGCCTCCAACGGCTGGGCGACGATGTCGTAGCCGGCCACGCGGGCCGCGCCCGTCGACGGGCCGAGCAGCCCCGTCAGCATCTTGATCGTCGTCGTCTTGCCCGCGCCGTTGGGGCCTAGAAAGCCGACGATCTCGCCCGGTTGCAGGGTGAACGTCGCGTCATCCACCGCCACGAAGTCGCCGAACGTGCGCGTCAGGTGGGTGGCTTCCAAAACGGGTTGAGTCATGTGGATTAATCTCCTCCTCATCTATACGGGTGAGGATGTCATCAGTTGCGGTTTTGCGGGCGAGCATGCGCCGGCCCAGCAAACCTCAATTATACCCGACCTGTGGAATTGGCGTGAATTCCACCTCGCCACAGGCCGCCGCCCGTTGACCGGTGAACCACGCTCAGTAGACTATATCGTAGGCGCATCGCCCCGTGGGTGCATCGCACTTTCTCGAGGGCGTTGCACCATCCCCTAGGCGTCTGTCACAGGTGCGGCGCACCTCTTTGCAAAGGGAAGTTCATGTCATTGCGAATCGTTGTACTGGTACTGTTTTTCATTCTGGTCTTACCGGCTATGGTCGCGGCACGCCCGGCGGCCTGTCTCTTATACACATCTGACGCTGCCGCCGAGCGAGCTAGTGTAGATCTCGGTGGGCCCCGTATCATAAAAAAAAAAAAAAAAAATACAGATAAAAAAGGAACAATGCAG
>CALLZA010000949.1 GCA_937858165.1 uncultured Ardenticatenia bacterium | reverse complement strand
TGTGAACACGTTGTCATGTCGAATTGTCTTCGGTGTCTAATCTCGCGTATCGCGTACATTCTTCTGACATATATCTAATATGGCTGGTTCTGCGTTATTGTGAAGGACAAGGTTATCAGTATGGAGATGTTGTTTTTTTTTTTCAAGCAGAAGACGGCATACGAGATCTAGTACGGTCTCGTGGGCTCGGAGATGTGTATAAGAGACAGGTGGGGAGACGGCCGTCGGCCGTCTCCCCACTGTCCCACTCAATCGTCTTCAACCCCAGCGCAAAGCACGTATTCGTGACCGGGTCCTGCTCGGCGCTGAGGATGACGCGCACGCTCTCCCAGGCGGGGACGGTCAGCGACAGGCCGTGGAGGGGACGGGGGCGGCCGTCGTCCAGCGCCCGGCTGACGGCCACGTAGCGGCCGAGGTTGACCGACAGGTCGTGGCCGGCGGCGCGCAGTTGCTCCCAGCGCGGTTCGTCCTCGGCCAGTTGGGCCAGTTCGCGGTGGGTGCGGAACCCGGCGCGCACCAGCCGCCGCTTCGACTCCGAGGTCATGTAGGCCACGCGCGACAGGTCGCGCCCGGCGTCGGCCTCGGCGCGGCAACTGTCGTTGTACTGGCACATGGGGCAGCCGAGGTTGACGTGGTAGTGGGCCTCGGTGGCCGGGGTCAGCAGCAGCGGCGTGGCCCGGAAGCGCAGGAACTCGTCGATGGCCAGGCGGTAGGGGGGCAGCTCGAACGCGTCCGGCCCGCCGCGGGCGTAGATGACGCCCCATTCGGTGTCCACCGCGTAGGCGTCGTCCAGCCCCACGGCGTGGAGGGCCTCTTCCAGCAGGAAGGTGTAGAACGCCACCTGGATGAAGTGCTCGTGGCGGGCGGCCTGGCTGGCTTTGAAGTCCCAGACGCGCAGCCGGGAGGGGCCGCCGGCGGTGGGGATGATCTCCAGCAGGTCGGGCCGGGCCGTGCCGACGCGGACGAGAGCCGGGTCGAGGCCGAAGCGGGCCAGAAAATGGAGCGCATGGTCGGGTGTCTCTTCCAGGTCAACAAATATCTGGGCCGCGAAGCGCGGCGGCGACGGGCGGCGCAGCACGGCGGCCAGGTCGGGCAGGGGCAGGGGGCGGACGGTGCGGCGGCCGTGTTCGTCGCGGTCGAAGCCCATGTGGTAGACCTGGTCGGGGCCATAGTCGCGCTGGAGCTGCTCCAGCCGTTCAACCTCGAAGGCGTCGCCGGCCGACATGAGCAGGGCGATGCCGGGGCGGCTGTGGAAGCGGGGGGATTGGGGGACGTTCCAGCCGATGCCGGTGCGGCCGCGGTCGCGCTGTTCGACGCTGTCCCAGCGGTACTGGCGGTCGCAGCGGTGCTTGAAGTAGGAAGCGATGATGGAGGGGCTTAGACGATACTTTTGGTTCATGGCCAAAGAAAAAACCGCAGATTTCGCAGATTCCGCAGATTATAAGAAAAATCTGCGTAATCTGCGTAATCTGCGGTTTCTTTCCCAGTGGGCGATAGAAGACTCGAACTTCTGACCTCTACGATGTCAACGTAGCGCTCTAACCAACTGAGCTAATCGCCCGATGCAAGGATGAATTATAGCAGGGTTGGGCGGGGCGTCAACCTCAGTAAACGTTGAGACCTGTTAGGTCTGAAGGGTTGGTGGTGCCACAAGTGATAAATTTGTCAGTAGAGGAAGAATACTGTTTGCTTGCAATGTCGCCATTTTTGTAAGCATAAGGTCTTGCGATCCAGTGAACGAAAGGGTTATAATGGGGGGGATTCCGCCAGTCTGGTTTAGCGTAGTGTCGCTTCACCAGTGAGCCGCCGCTACGCTTTCGTTAAGAGGTGTAGACGTGGCACGATTCTTGGGGAGCTACTGTATTGGCCGCCTCTGTTTGGGTTATCTTCGGTTCGCCTCCATTTCTCTGCTCCTGCTGTGTCTGCTGTTTCTGAGGCCCCAGGCAGTCAGGTCGCATCAGGATGACCTATCGCCGTGCATCGACACATTTGAAACGCTCTTGGCCGATGAGATGTGGTTCGAGCACCTGGCGGATCCGGTCCTTTCGACCAATCCAGAGACTGGTGACCGCCTTCGGCTCTACAATCAATTATCCGAGTGCGTCGCTCCTCTTAAGTCCGAAGAGGCATTGAGCGATGAAGTGAGTACGCTCCTGAGTCTCGTTGAATACTACGACATCTTCATCGGTGCATGGCTGGACGAGGAACTCGTCTATGCCTACGATCTGGCGACCATCGAAGACCCGGCAATCCTCACCCTGCGGGAGGAAGTTCACCTGCCGCCGCCACCCGGTCTCGTTTTCGTACGCCCGTTTGCCTCTGGCGAGACGTTGCCTGAACCCATTGCCGACACATTCGCCAGTGAGACCGTGCGTGGAGTTACGATTTTAACACGCTATGTCGCTATCCTGGTTCCTGAGGAAGTGCAAGCACTGGAATGGGAATTTTGGGCGGAGGATTACCGGGAGACACTCTCGCATGAGCTTGTCCACACCTACGTCAATTCCTCCTTGGGCATCGTGGGTATGTCCAAGATGCCGGACTGGTTCCACGAGGGGGTCGCCATCTATTTCAGCGGTAGCAGCAAGGGGCACTCCATGGTCACGCCCGACGGCATTCGCATCGAACACCGGCCGACGACTGAGTATTACAACTACGGCGTCGACTTCGAGTTTTTGGAAGCGCAACTTGGCCAGGAAGCGCTCTATAGCCTGTTGCTGAGTTCCATCGAGAACCAGTCGGAAGAGGAACTCTACCGTGCGGTTGGCGTAGCTAATTACGAGGAACTACGCCAGGAAGCCAATGAATGGCGCAGCAAGTCTCAGTTTCGACGGTATGTGCTATTGATAGGCGTCATCATCCTTGTTGGTGTCATCGGCTGCTGTCTCTTATACACATCTGACGCTGCCGACGAGCGATCTAGTGTAGATCTCGGTGGTCGCCGTATCATTAAAAAAAACAAGACATAATATAACTAAGTCGTCTGGAACAGCGAAAACAAAATAATGCCACGGAGCATGTCAGTAATGCTCTTCACAGTAACAGCATAGCAGTGCACAGAAAAGCAGTAAGCGGCCAAGATGAGCAACAGGCGAAGAAACGGACAGAAGGAGAGCGGAGACACGCGGCAACAACGGG
>CALLZA010000948.1 GCA_937858165.1 uncultured Ardenticatenia bacterium | reverse complement strand
GAATGGACGAATGTCCCCCGTCGGGGGTATGTTCGTTAGGTGATGCGGGCGTGTTCAGGTAGGGCCCCGGTGCGTCGCCCCTTCGGCCGCGCCGGTCACCGGAGGGCTAGGGCGTTTTTGTGACCGTCGCCGCCCCCCTGGCCACCGCCCCCAAAAATGCTGACCGCACGCTATCGGCCGCCAGCACCGCCTGCGTCGGCGGCAGATGCTCCACGGCGCGGACGACGTTGGCCACGGCGCGGTGGCTCAGCTTCTCCGGCGCGCCGAACACCGTGTCGGCCAGCTTGCCGCGCTCCACGGCCATGGCCACAACGCGCTCGACCAGGTTACGCGGTGTGTAGACGCGCTGCGGCCGCGGCGTCATCGCCAGCCCGTTGAACTTGCACGCCCCGGAGCACGTGCCGCAGCCCAGGCACAGCTCCGGCTCGACCACCGCCCAGCGCAGGCGATGGCGACGACCGCCGGGCCGCTCCTCGACCCGCTCGTCCAGCCGGATGGCGCCCACCGGGCAGGCGGCGACGCACTGGCCGCAGCCGTTGCAATTTGTGTAGTCAATCTCCATCTGCCAGTTAGACGTGACGATGGCGTGGGGCAGATCGAACTCCTTGATCGCCCGCATCATGCCGCAGCAGCAGCCGCAGCAGTTGCAGATGAAGCTAACCCCGTCGCGCACGTTGTCGGCCGTCTGGGCCAGCCCGGCGGCCTGGCACTCGGCCAGGATGTCCAACGCCTCGGTCTTGTCGATCGCCTCGGCCAACCCGTGATCGACCAGCATGCCGCCGCTGCCGCCGAAGGTCAGGCAGGTGCGCTGCGGGCGGCCGCAATCATGGTCCAGATGCGACGCCTTGTGGCGGCAGGCGCAGAGGGAGACGGCCGCCGCCCGCGCGTCGCGGATGATGGCACTGGCCTTCTCATAGTCGAGTACCTCCACGGTCGGCTGATCGGGCAGGGCTGACTCGCGCGGCAAGGAGCGGCCGAGTTGCGTCGGCCCCTGGAAGACGGCGCGGGCGAACTGGCCGTCGGCCTCGGTCATGTACGTCTCGAACAGCGCCGCCAGCTCCTTCATCGGCAGGTCGGGCCGGGCGCGCATGAAGGTGAACTCGAAGAAGCCGATGACCACCGGCGGCAGGGCGTAGTAGCGTTGGCCGCCGGCGCTCAGGTCGAGCACCAGCCCGCGGTCGGCCAGGCGCGTCAGTTGCGCGTCCAGCTCCGCCGGCGGGCGGCCGAGTTGGCGGGCCAGCGTCTCCAGCCGCGCCGGGCGGACGGGCAGGCGGGCGGCCAGGGCGGCCTCCTCGGGCGCGTAGAGCAGGTGCAGGATTTGCGTGAAGGCGGCCGAGGCGGGCGCGCCGGTCACCTGCCGGTCGAGGGCCTGCTGCAAGCGGTCGTAGTCGCGGTCGGGGTTGGTATTGTGGTGGGCCATGGGCGGACTCCGGTTGGGTGAGGGAACAACTCCACGATGAGAGTACACCCCCGCCGCCCCCTCTGTCCAGTGGCTCCTGTCACCCGTCCGGGGTGACGTTTGTCACTGCGTCTTCGCTGCGTGTTCGCCGCGTCCCCACGACTTAGGAAAAGCCCTGGCTCTTGCCTGACCCGGTTGACGCAGTCGCCCGGCGCGTGGTACCCTCTCTGAGGGTGGGAAGCTGGTCTTATCGTCTTGGTGCCTTTGTTTGGACAAGGAGAACAACATGAGCCAGTCGATCCCCATCAGTGGCATCCATCACGTCACCCTAACCGTTGCCGATGTGGCCCGCAGCGCCGACTTCTATGAGCGCCATCTCGGCTTCGGGCCGCTGGTCGACCTGGGTGCGCGGCGGCTGTTGATCAACGGCAGCATCATTCTGGCCGTGACGCTGCCGTCGGACCCGACCACACCCGTCCCCCCCGACGATCGCTTCAGCGAGAACCGTATCGGGCTAGACCACATCAGCTTCAGAGTCGAGAGCCTGGCCGCCATGGAAGCGGCCGCCGCCTACCTCGATGAGCAGGGTGTTTCCCGGGGCGAGATCAGAGACCTAGGCGCGGGTTTCCGCATCTACGTCATGTCCGTCCGCGACCCGGACAACATCCAGCTCGAACTGACCGCGCCCTACGCCGCCTAGCTCACGCGGGTAGGGTGGGCCACAGAGGCGGCGGCCCACCGACGGCCCTCGCTGGCGTGCCGTTCGGCTGCCTTGTCTTTCCCGCGCGCCTGACGTATAATCCCACTTCGGTTAAGACTGAACCTGAATTCGAAAAGGCAAAGCCCGGCCCACCCGCCGGGCTTCTTTATGAAGAGAAGACCTCAGACAAAGGACGCAAAAGAACGCCAAAAACGCCAGGAGAACTGCTCTTAGCGGTCTTGGTGTCCCTTGGCGTCCTTTGCGTGAGCCTCTTCGCGGACTGAGAACGACCATGATTCAACGCGAAGACATCCGCAACATCGCCATCATCGCCCACGTCGACCACGGCAAAACGACCCTGGTCGACGGCATGCTGAAGCAAACCCACGCCTACCGCCAGAACCAGACGATGGGCGAGCGCGTCCTTGACTCCAACGACCTGGAGCGCGAGCGCGGCATCACCATCCTGGCCAAGAACACCGGCATCGACTACAAGGGCGTGACGATCAACATCGTCGATACGCCCGGCCATGCCGACTTCGGCGGCGAGGTGGAGCGCATCATGAACAGGGTCGACGGCGCGCTGCTGCTGGTCGATGCCGTTGAGGGGCCGATGGCCCAGACGCGCTTCGTGTTGCGCCAGGCGCTGGCCAAGGGGCTGAAGGTCATCCTGGTCGTCAACAAGATCGACCGCCCCGCCGCCCGGCCCGACCACGCCGTCAACGCCACCTTCGACCTGTTCATCGACCTGGGCGCGACGGAGGAGCAGGTGCAGTTCCCGGTCATCTACGCCAAGGCCACCGACGGCCGCGCCGGCCCGACGCCGGCCGAACTGGGGCCTGTCTCTTATACACATCTCCGAGCCCACGAGACCGTACTAGATATCGTATGCCGTCTTCTGCTTGAAAATAAAAAAGAACACCGATGGATAAGGGGGCGTTCTGGTCTGTAACGGAACCTTATGATCGCAAGACAGGGGAGCAAACTGGATAATCTACCCTTGAAGTCCCGCGTACGTCATCTCGTTGAGGTGTCAG
>CALLZA010000947.1 GCA_937858165.1 uncultured Ardenticatenia bacterium | reverse complement strand
TATTCTTTTCGTTGTTTGTTTTGTTTTTTTTAATGATACGGCGACCACCAAGATTTACACTAGATCGCTCGTCGGCAGCGTCAGATGGGTATAAGAGACAGGTTGAAGGTCGATCCGCAGACGTTCCCTGACCGGACGGGCTTCGTCAATATGTGCCAGGTCTGCTATGCGCCCGCCCTGCGCGGCAGCGCCTTCTGCCCCAACTGCGGCCGGCCGATGACGCTGGAAGCAGTGCAGCCAGAGTTACGCGGCAACGCTCAGAAGTCGGCCCGCTCCGGCCTGACCTACGGCATGGTTGGTCTGGCGCTCAACGTCGTGCCGCTGCTCATCCTGGTATTGCCCGCCCTGCTGGCCGAGCCGGCCACCGCGCCGCTGCTCGACCGCATCCGCGAGACGCTCAGCCCGCTGACCATTGCCCTGGCGGCCATCCTGGGCATCGCGCCGGCGATGGTCTGCGGCTTTTTGGCCCTTCGCCAGGGGCAGCGCGCGGCGTGGTTCCTGAACCTGCCGGCGGTGTTGGAGCAGAACGGCCGCGGGCAGGCCGGGTTGGGCACGGCGCTCGGCTGGCTTAGCATCTATGCCGGGGTGGCCTGGATTCTGCTTATCGTCATCGCTCTACTGTAAGAAGAAGAAACCACAGATTTCGCAGATTACACAGATTTTCTGAAGAGAAATCTGTGTAATCTGCGAAATCTGTGGTTTCTTCCTTAGGAGGCTTGTGATGTCATACGCCACTGTGTTGCACTTCGACCCAGCCACCGAGGATGCGGTCTATGCCGTGTGGGATGAGCTGGCCGGCGTGGTCGATCGGCCGATGCGCGACATCGGCGTCCGGCCACACATCACCCTGGCCGACAGTGACCACGTCGATGTTCGCGACCTGGAAGCGGCCACGGCCACTTTCGCCGCCTCGACGCTGCCCTTCCGCCTGACGCTATCCAGCGTCGGGCTATTCTCGACGGCCGAGGGCGTGCTCTTCTTTGGCGTCACAGTCAGCCGCGCTTTGCTGGAGCTGCACGCCGAGTACAGCCGCATCTTCGGCCGCCACGCCCGCCAGCCCAACGCCTACTACCGTCTCGGGGCGTGGGTCCCCCACGTCACACTGGCCATGGGGCTACAGGAGCCACAACTGGCCGCGGCACTGGCCGTCGCCCGCCGCGTGCTGCTGCCCCTCCTCGGCTCGGTGCCGGAGATGTCACTGGTGCGCGTGCCCGACGGCCCGGTCGAAACAGTAGGCCTCTTTCAACTCGGCGCGCAGGCGTAGCCAACCCAGCCTACGCCTGCTACAATCCGCTCAATGTCGAATAGCCAACTCTCATCCAATGGCAACACCCCCGCCGGCCCGACCCGGCCCGAACTGACGCCGCAGAACTACGGCGGCCAGGCGGTCATCGAGGGGGTCATGATGCGCGGCTCACGGGCGCTGTCGGTCGCCGTGCGCAACCCTCAGGGCAACATCGTCGTCCATACCGAGCCGTTAGACCCGCGCATCTACGGCGGCCGGCTGGCGCGCATTCCCTTCTTGCGCGGCCTGACACTCCTGTGGGACGCCATGGGGCTGGGTATCAAGAGCCTGCTGTTCGCCGCCGAGGTGGCTGTGCAGGAAGAGGGCAAGACCGGCCCCGACGGTCGCCCGGAGAAGGTTTTCGAAGGGCCGGTGCAGTGGACGCTGGTCGCCTTCTCGTTGACGCTGTCGGTGCTGTTGTTCTTTGTCCTGCCAACGTTCATCGCCCACTGGATCGAGCGCGCGCTGGGGCTGACCGGGCAGCCGATTGCCATCAACTTCATCGAGGGCATGGTGCGACTGGCGCTGCTCATCGGCTACATCTGGGGTATTGGCCGCATGGCGGACGTCAAGCGCCTCTTCGGCTATCACGGCGCGGAGCACAAGACGATCAACGCCTATGAGGCCGGGGCGGAACTGACGCCAGCCTCGGTGGCCCGCTTCCCATTGGAACACCCGCGCTGCGGTACGGCCTTCCTGCTGAGCGTCGTCGTCATCTCCATACTCATCTACAGTCTGCTGCCGCCGCTCGACCTGCTGCCTCGGCTGCTGTCGAGGCTTGTCCTGCTACCGGTCATCGCCGGTATCGCCTACGAGTTCCTGAAGTTCACCGCCGCCCACCAGAGCAACGCCCTCATCCGGCTGTTGACCAAGCCCAATCTGGCGATGCAACGACTGACGACGCGCGAGCCGGATATGGACATGCTGGCTGTGGCCATCGCCGCGTTCGAGAACGTGCTGGCCTATGAACGCAGTCAGGCGGCGGTGGTGGCGGGGGACACGGTCATCCCGGTAGCGGCGGTTGCTGTGGGCGCGGCAGATTCAAATCCGCCGCTGCTAAACGAAACCGGCTGAAGCCGGTTTTGCCTGACAGCGGCGCGCTTCCTCCCGCCGGCGGGAGGAGGCGCGGTTCTGGAGAATCGCGCTACTATTGCAGCGGCAGCGGCGACTGCCACAGCGCCCCACCCTCGTTGACGCGAATTACCGTCACCCACTTCACCCACTCCATCCCCCGCCGTCCCGGCAACACCAGCCGGACCGGCGCGCCGTGGCCGTGGCTCAGCGAGCGATACGCCGCGCCCGATTCATCCGCCGTGCCCAACGCCAGCAGCGCCGCCGCTGCCTCAGCCAGCGGAAAGCGCCGCCGGTAGCCGGAGACGGCTTCGAAGGTGACGCTGGCTGCCGTGGGTTGCACGCCGGCCCGCGCCAGCAGATCGCCCACAGACACGCCGCGCCAACGTTGGACGGAGTACCAGCCGCCGGTGCAGTCGAGCGCGGCGACGGCTTCCCCTTGCGCCAGCGCAACTAACTCGTCATACGACAGGCTGAGCCGCCGTTCCACCGCGCCTTCAACGCGCAGCCGCCACACCGTCATGTCAACCGGCGGCGGCCGATCGGCGATCCAACTGACAACGGGGAAGTCGGGGGTGAAGCTGCCGGTCTCGTAGGAGCCGGTGAAGCGTCGCGCCGCCCCGGTCAGTCCGGCTGCGGCCTTGGCCCGGCCGACAGCCGCCCACAGCGCCAGCCCGCCCAGCGCCGTGGCCAGCCCGCTGAGGAACAGTCGCCGCCCGGTCGCCCCGGGCACGCGCCGGATGAAGCGCATGTGCCAGGCGTGCCAGAACATCAGCAACATAAGCGGCACGGCGATGTAGATGTGGAGGCTGACGAGGCTGAAGCCGCCGAGATAGAGCGGCCCCTGGAACGTCCATAGCAGGCCTGAGAGCAGCGTCAGGCAGAGTAGAACCAGCACGACGACAAAGCCGGCCCGTCGCCCCGTCCAGCGTTTCTTGCGCCTCCAGGCGTCGCCGATGATGGTCGCCTTGAGAAACAGCAGCAACACCAACCCGTAGGCGATGATGCCGTGCAGCACCAGAATCCAGGCCGCCGTCTCGCGGCCGTTGGTAAAGCCCAAATAGCCGGTGACGGCCTGGATCGACAACAAAACGAGCAGAAGCAGATTGACCCACGGTCGCTTCATCGAATACTCCGCAGAGCAATTGGATACTCTTAGCCGCCAGCAGAATAGTAAGCGGTTGACGCAGATTGAACCGATCGACGCCAATCAGAGAGGCTGAACCTTGCCGCGTCAATCGGCGTCTTCTGCGGGCCATTCTCGTGTATAGCCATTGCCCTGGCCGACTCCTGTCTCTTATACACATCTGACGCTGCCGACGAGCGATCTAGTGTAGATCTCGGTGGTCGCCGGATCATTAAAAAAAAAAAAAAAACAAATTAAGTAAAAAAAAAAAGAAGAAAACAAACAAAAAAGTCAGAGATAAAGA
>CALLZA010000946.1 GCA_937858165.1 uncultured Ardenticatenia bacterium | reverse complement strand
TGTGATTATGTTTCGTCTATGTTCTGTTGTTTGTTATTATTTTTTGTTGTTATGTTTAGGTTGTCACAGGTGTGTGTTGTTTTTTTTTTGTTTAATGATACGGCGACCACCGAGATCTACACTAGATCGCTCGTCGGCAGCGTCAGATGTGTATAAGAGACAGGTTGTCAGTTGTCAGTTGTCAGTGGCAGTTGATAGTTGTCAGTAGTCGTTGGTCGTTAGTTGCTTGTTATGCCCTGGAAAAAATGGACAGTGGGTTAAGGTGTAGCGTGCAAGGCCTCGAATTCGAGCGGCGAACGATAGTCCAAGGCCGAATGCAATCGTTGCCGGTTGTAGAACACTTCGATGTACTCGAAGGTGGCCGACCGCGCTTGGGCGCGGGTAACAAAGGGCCGGTCAGGGATGAGTTCGCTCTTCAGCCGGGAGAAGAAGCTCTCCTGGGGCGCGTTGTCGTAGGGGTTGCCGGTCCGGCTCATGCTGGGCAGCGCCTTGGCCGAGTGCAGGAGGGCGGTGTAGTTGGCGCTGGCATACTGACCGCCGCGGTCGGAATGGTGGATGAGGCCTTCGGGCGGACGGCGACGGCCCAGGGCCATGCGCAGCGCTTGACAGGTCAAGTGGTCGGTCAAGGTTGTGCCCATGCTCCAGCCGACGATGCGGCGGGAGAAGAGGTCTTCGACCGTGGCCAGGTACAGCCAGCCCTGGCCAGTCGGGACGTAGGTGATGTCGGCCACCCACTTCTGGTTGACGGCGGTGGCGGTGAAGTCCTGGGCCAGGTGGTTGGGCGCGATGGGCCACGCGTGTTGGCTCTGGGTCGTCACCCGGAAACGCCGGCGAGGCTGGGCGCGCAGACCCGCCTGCCGCATCAGTCGGGCCACCCGGTCTCGTCCGCAAGCCATCTGCCGCTGCACCTGGGCATGCACGCGTCGATAGCCATAGACGCCGCGCCCCGAGTCAAAGGCCGACCGAATGACCGGCAACAGCGCTTCGTCCCGCCGAGCCCGAACGCCCACTGGCTGACGCCGCCAACGGTAGTAGCCGCTCGGCGACACGCCCAGCAAGGCACACAACCGGTGCACGCTGTGGCCTGCCTGTTGCTGGCTAATGAACCGGTACCTCATCGACTTTCCTTGCTGAAGAACACGACTGCTTTTTTTAGCAGTTCCCGCTCCTCCCGCAACAGCGCCACTTCGCGCCGCAGCCGCGCTACTTCCTCGTCGCTGGCTTTCATCTTGCCCTGGCCCGGAAAGGACTCAACGCTGTCGCCCAGATACTCCTTCCGCCAGCGGTACAGCAGGTTGGGATGGATGCCCAGCTCTCGGGCAACCTCCGTCCCCGCCCGCCCGTCTTCCAGACTCAGACGTACCGCCTCCAGCTTGTACTCCCGCGTGTACGTCTTCCGTTCCGTTTTCATGACACACCTCTTAAGGTTAGTATCGTCCCACCTTAACTCGGTGTCCACTTTCTTCAGGGCAGGTCACCACTGACCCACTGACCTACTGACCCACTGACCCACTGACCCACTGACCCACTGACCTACTGACCTACTGACCTACTGGATACTGTAAGTCACCTGCACCTGCACCTGATAGCTCAACTGCCCAGGGGAGATGCCGGGGGCGGCCGAGGCGGCCTGCTCCATCGCGTAGCCGCCGCCGTAGGGCATGACCGGCGCGCCGACGACTTCGCTGATGACCACCACCTCGCCCAGCGAGACGCTGCCCAGCTCGGCCAGCGACGCAGCGCGGTTGGCGGCGTCCTGCATGGCCAGGGCGCGGGCCTCGGCCTCCAGCGCGGCCGGGTCGGCCACGGAGAAGTTGACGCCGTAGATGGCGTTGGCCCCGGCCTCGGTCACGGCCGCCAGCACGTCGCCAACCAGAGCGATGTCGCGGATCTTGACGTTCACCTGGTTGCTGACGCGATAGCCGGCAATGCCCGTCGGCCCGTTTTCGCCATAGGTCTGCTCGGCGT
>CALLZA010000945.1 GCA_937858165.1 uncultured Ardenticatenia bacterium | reverse complement strand
TTGTTGGTCTTCGTCTTCGATACTGTTTCTTTTTTTTTTTTACAAACAAGAAGGCGGCTTACGATGTCTATTCCGGTCGGGGGGGCCGGGAGGTGTGTAAAAGAGGCAGGGGGGGGGCCACGAGACCGCCGACGGCCGACCACCGCCAGAGCGAAAGCGAATTGTCTGACAGCGGTCGGCCGTCGGCCGTCGGCGGTCTGGTGGCCCCCGCCACCGACGCCCTCTCCTTCGCCACCACCTACGCCGCCAAGCGCGACGAGTGGCAGGCACGGCTGGGCAAGCTGGCCGCTGACGGCAAGCGAGGCGTCGTCTGGGGGGCCGGGTCGAAGGGCGTTACCTTCCTCAACGCCACCGGCGCGGGCGAGGAGATCGTGGCCGTGGTCGACATCAACCCGCGCAAGCAGGGCAAATACGTTGCCGGCACCGGTCAGCCCATCGTCGCCCCGGCGCAGTTGGCCGACATTCGGCCCGACTTCGTCATCATCATGAATGCCAACTACCGCGAGGAGATCGGCGGGATGCTGGCTGAGATGAGTGTTGCCGCCGAAATCCTGGTAGCATAGGTACGCTCCGACAACATCGGTTATCCTTCCGCGTAGGTAACCTGAGTTCAGAATTGGAAGAGGAAAGACGCTTCCTGTTGGTACAATGGCATATGTCAGACCTCATTTAATGTCGAACTCAGGTTCATGATGTATTCGCCCGTCTTTACATCAGGACCAACGACATCCGGGTCACCGCTAAATAACCAAGGAGCGATTGCAATGAGTTCACACGACACCCTCAACCGTTCGGTATTACCGATCCCGGATCGGCCGTATATAGGTCTGACGACCTATGACGCCAAGGATCCTGACACGACCTATCCACCCATTAAGGACTTACGCCCGCCCGCCGGCGCGCCCAACGTGCTCATCGTTCTGCTCGATGACGTCGGTTTCGGCGCTTCATCCGCGTTCGGCGGCCCCTGCCACACACCCAACCTGGAAATGCTCGCGGCCGAGGGGCTGAAGTACAACCGTTTCCACACCACCGCCCTGTGCTCGCCCACCCGCCAGGCGCTCCTGACCGGCCGCAACCATCACTCGGCAGGTATGGGCGCGATTACCGAGATGGCAACGGCGGCGCCGGGCCAGTCTTCGGTGCTGCCCAATACGATCTCGCCGATCGCCAGAACGTTGAAGCTCAACGGCTATTCGACGTCGCAGTTCGGCAAGTGCCATGAGGTGCCGGTTTGGCAGACAAGCCCGATCGGGCCATTTGATGCCTGGCCCAGCGCCGGCGGCGGGTTCGAGTACTTTTACGGTTTCATCGGTGGCGAGACGAGCCAGTGGTATCCAGCCCTCTATGAAGGCACGACCCCCATCGAGCCTGAGAAGACTCCTGAAGAAGGTTATCACTTCACCGAGGATATGACGACGAAAGCGATCAAGT
This sequence comes from uncultured Ardenticatenia bacterium, assembly GCA_937858165.1. Classification (GTDB taxonomy): domain Bacteria; phylum Chloroflexota; class Anaerolineae; order Promineifilales; family Promineifilaceae; genus Promineifilum. The sequence goes on along the minus strand of CALLZA010000945.1, from coordinate 2,602 downwards.
GGATCCGGCAGCAGAAGGCACTCATGCCCGACAAACCGTTCTTCACTTATTTCGCGCCCGGTGCCACCCACGCCCCGCATCACGTGCCGAAGGAGTGGGCGGACAGGTACAAAGGCAAGTTTGACAAGGGCTGGGACAAGCTGCGCGAGGAAACGTTCGCCCGTCAGAAGCAACTCGGAGTCATTCCCCCGGACTGCCAGTTGACCGCCCGCAGTGAGGGTATTCCGGCTTGGGACACTATTGCGGACAAGATGAAACCAGTGCTGGCACGCCAGATGGAAGTCTATGCCGGCTTCCTTGAGCACACCGATCACCACGTTGGGCGTCTCATCGACACATTGCGCGATCTGGGCATCCTTGATAACACCTTGATATTCGTTATCATCGGCGACAACGGTGCCTCAGCCGAGGGTTCTCTTCAGGGCACCTTCAATGAGATGGTGACGCTTACAGGTTTTGGCCATCTGGAGACGGCCGAGTTTCTGTCGGCCAAGCTCGATGAGCTTGGCGGGGTCGAAGCGTATAACCACTACGCGGTAGGCTGGGCGCACGCGCTGGATACACCCTACCAATGGACCAAACAGGTAGCCTCGCACTTCGGAGGAACACGCAACGGTATGATCGTGCACTGGCCTACGGGCATCAAGGCTAGAGGCGATATCCGCAGCCAGTTCCATCACGTCATCGACGTCGCGCCGACCATTTTGGAAGCGGCCCGGCTGCCCGAGCCGGTTTTTGTCAACGGGGTTCAGCAACGCCCGATCGAGGGCGTCAGCATGGTGTATTCGTTCGACGACCCTGCCGTGGCCGGCAGGCACGAGACCCAGTACTTCGAAATGATGGGCAACCGCGGCATCTATCACAAAGGCTGGACGGCGGTCACCAAACACCGAACACCCTGGGTGACTGGCGCGACCAAGCTGCCGGCCTTCGACGACGACGTGTGGGAGTTGTATGACACAACAACAGACTGGAGCCAGTCGAATGACCTGTCGCAAGAGATGCCGGACAAGCTCCGTGAGCTGCAACGACTGTGGCTGATCGAAGCCGTCAAGTATAACGTACTACCGCTCGATGATCGCTTTGCCGAACGGGCCAATGCTGATCTTGCGGGCCGGCCACAACTGATCAAAGGGACGCGCCAGTTGTTCTTCGGCGGCATGGGGCGGTTGACCGAAAGCTCGATCGTTTCCTTCAAGAACAAAACGCACTCGGTGACAGCCGAAGTGATCGTGCCCGCATCCGGTGCAGAAGGGGTTATCATTGCCCAGGGCGGGCTTACCGGCGGTTGGAGCCTATACGCCCGGGACGGCAAGCTGAAGTATTGCTATAACTTCTACGGTCTGGAGCGCTACACAGTCGAGGGTGTCGAACGAATTCCGGCTGGAATCCACCAGGTGCGGATGGAGTTCGCCTATGACGGTGGCGGCTTGGCGAAGGGCGGTACGGTGACGTTGTACGTGGACGGCAAGAAGGGCGGCGAAGGTCGGGTAGAACAGACCAACCCCATCCTCTTCTCGGCCGATGAGACCTGTGATATCGGCTTTGAAGCCGGCTCTCCGGTGACCTACGACTATCCCACCCACAATGGGAAATTCAGCGGCGAAGTGAACTGGGTCGAGATCGCCGTCGACAAGGACGCCGAGGACTTCGATCACCTCATTTCGGCCGAGGAGCGTTTGCGCATCGCCATGGCGTTGCAGTAAGTATGCGGTGTCATTAAGCTGGTTTGAACTGTCAGCTACCGAGGCAAACGGCCTGTCGCACCCCTTCGTCGTTGCCACCAGGTTCATTCAGCAGGGGAGTATCCAATGTCACTAGGTATTGTCGATCCCGGTTCCGGTTCGAAACGCGAACCCGTTCGCTTTCTGGTCTTTTCCGCCTCGCTGCGGACCAACTCGTTGAACACCAGACTGGTGCGGCTGGCGGCGGAGCGCATCGAGGCCAATGACGGCATGGTCAGCTTCGCCCTTATGCACGACTTTGACGTACCCTCATACGACCAGGACGTACAAGACGCCGAAGGCTTCCCGGCAGGAGCAGAGGCGTTTTACAAACGGCTCATGGAGACGGATGCATTTGTCATCGCTTCGCCGGAGTACAACGCCTCCTTTCCCGGCGCGTTGAAGAACCTCATCGACTGGGTCTCGCGCTACCGGCCACAGCCGTTCAATGCCCGCCAATGCCTGCTGCTGTCCGCGTCGCCGTCGATGATGGGCGGCAATCGCGGACTGTGGTCGCTACGCGTGCCGCTGGAGCATTTGGGGGCTCGAGTCTATCCCGACATGTTCTCGCTGGCCCAGGCTAACCAGGCGTTCGACGGTGACGGCCACCTGGTCAATGAACAACTCGATACCCGCTTCGAAAAGACCATCGTGGCCTTCATGGACCTGGTGGAGGCCGATACCCACTACCACTGCGCCAAGAAGGCGTGGTTTGAGTACCTGGGCGAACCATTGACGGCCGAAACGGAGCGCGAAGAGTAGGGCGGGCATGTTCAACCTGTCTCTTATACACATCTCCGAGCCCACGAGACCGTACTAGATCTCGTATGCCGTCTTCTGTTTGAAAAAAAAAAAAAACACACAGCGATAGACACTAA
>CALLZA010000944.1 GCA_937858165.1 uncultured Ardenticatenia bacterium | reverse complement strand
TTGTCGTGATCTCTTTTTGTGCCGTGTGTTTCTTCTGTTGTTTTTCTGTCTACTGACGTTGCTTTGCTGTTTCTCCGTTTTTTTTTTTTTTAATGATACGGCGACCACCGAGATCTACACTAGATCGCTCGTCGGCAGCGTCAGATGTGTATAAGAGACAGATCCAGCCGCGGCACGCTGAGGGCCACGGCGTGGAAGCCGCGAATGGCAAACTCGGCCGGCACTTCGGCCCCGGCTACGCCCGGCCACGGCTCGATCTGCGTCGGCGCGCCGCCGTCATCGACCAGCGTCAGGCGCTGCCCCTCCGGGTCTTCGAAGCGCAGTACGGCACGGCCGTTGAAGGTGTCCAGGTCGTCGGCGCTCACGCCCATCGCCTGGAAACGGCCGACCCAGTAGTCGAGCGCGGCGCGGCCGTTGACGCGAAACAGCGTGTTGACGATGCTGTCCGTGCCGCGTTGGTCCGGCCCGGTGCGCGGCCAGTCGAAGAAGGTCATGTCCAATCCCGGCGTGCCCTTCGTGTCGCTGTAGAACAGGTGGTAGGCCGAGGTGTCGTCCTGGTTGACCGTCTTCTTGACCAGCCGCAAGCCCAGCACCCGCGTGTAGAACTCCAGGTTGCCGGGCGCGTTGCCCGTTACCGCCGTCACGTGATGTAGTCCGTGTAGTTGCATGTCATCTCCCTCGTGCGTCGCACGCGCTAAACTGTTTCGATATGAGATAGTTTAACATCAAACCATTCTCCTGTCAAGGGAGGAGATTAAGAACCTCAGGCAAAGATCGCCAAGCGCGCAAAGTACGCAGAGAAAGCATACGCTTCTTGGCGTTCTGAGCGTCCTTGGCGAGCTTTGCGTGAGGCTCTGGAAACCTAATCGGCGGATAATTACTCTGCCACCGGCGGCAGAATGGTTGCCTGCAGGTCGACCGACGCCTCGGGCTGGGTCGGGTCGTTGGAGACGAGGATGACGCGGCGCATGATCGGACCGGTTAGTTCCGGGCCATGCGCGCCGCTGTCGAAGGCGATGTGGAGGTTGCCCGTCTCGCCGGGGGCCAGGGTCATCGGCTCTAGCGCGGCTGTCGTGCAGCCACAAGTGGTCAGCACTTCGCTGACGACCAGCGGCGCGTCGCCGCTGTTACGCACGGCCACGTCGCGCTCGACGATGACGCCGTTGACCACCTCGCCCAATTCGAGCAGGGTGGCCGCGGCCGAGAGCCGCGGCACGCCGTCGGTGGAGGGTGCGGTCGTCGCCGGCGCGGCCGCGGGCGGTTCGTCGCCGGCCGCTGTGCCGCCGGCGGCCGCGCCGCCGGCGGCTGCGCCGCCACAGGCGACCAGCAGTAGCAGAGCAGAAAGCAAGAGTAACATTGGCAGCAATCGCTGTTCGTATCGCATTCGTTTGTTTCCTTCAGAAAGTGTATTGAGGAGGGCGAACCCTCTCCTGCCAGAGAGGGTTCGCCACTCGCCACCCGCTACTCTACCCGTGGTCGTCCATCTCCAGCGGCGTTGCCGGGCCATAGACGGCATAGGTTGCGTCAATGAAGGCGCGAATCTCGGGTGGTGAGCGCCCTTCGTCCAGCAGCCGCATCGCGTCCTGGGTGATGTCGACACAGACCTGACAGTTCCGGGCGTGGGCGTCGAAGACGATAGCCTGGCCGGGTTGGGCCTCGGCCACGTAACAATCATAGCTGCTGACGTGACCCAGCCCGACACAACCGCAGTAGCAGGGAACGGCCTGGGCCAGGTCGGGGTTGGCTAGCGAGAAAAGGTAGGCCTGTGTGGTCTCGCGCGGCATCTGGCGCATGTCCGGCGGCAGGACGCTGACGGCCGCCATGGCGTGGTTGTGGCCCGCCACCGGGGCGACGTTGCGATAGCCGTCGTCGAGTGATCGCGAGGGCGCGGCGGCCTCTTCGCGGCCGCCACAGGCCGCCAGCCCCGCGCCGAAGATCAGCATCAGGGTCAGCCATAGGCGTGTCAGGGTGGTCATTTTGGTGTTCATTGGCTAGAGAGTGCCTTAGTTCTGGGCCACGTCTGCCTGCACCCAGATCTCCGCCTGCGGCTGGTCGGGGTCGTTGCTCTCGATGATCAGGCCGCGGCGGACGGTTTGGCCGGCGGTGTCGTGGAAGCCGGCGTCGTAGACCAGTTCAATGGTCACGGCCTTGCCGGGCGGGATGACGTCGGCCGAGATCTCGGCCGCCGTGCAGCCACAGGTGGTATAAGCGCGGCTGATGGTCAGCGGGGCCTCGCCGTTGTTACGCAGCAGGAAGGTGCGCGTCATCACATCCTTGGGGCCGATGCGCCCGAAGTTGTACGACGCCTCCGGCACGACGACATTGGGTTGCGGCCCATCGGCGGGCAGAAAGTCGATTGCCGGGCCGGCGCCCATGTCGTGGCCGGCCACAATGCGGCGGCCCACGACGATGTCACCATCGCCGGCGGCCACGGGCGCGGCCGGACGGTTGGCCATGACGACGCCCAGGACGACCAGCAGGATCGCCCCACCGAGGAAAGCCAGGGCCAGCCACAGTTCGCGGTTGTTGGTGGGTTGCTTGCGCTTGCGCGGATAGGTGTGTGCCATCTCTCAAAACCTCATCGTGGATTGGTTGGGCCGCTTACTCCTCTCCTGCCGGGTGCATCTGCTCCATCATCCCCTGCATGTTGCCCATCATGCCCTCCATCTGCTGCATCATCGCGGTCATGTCCGCGTCGTGGGGCATCTGCTGCATCTCAGCCATCATGGCGTGCATGCCGCCCATCATGCCTTGCATCTGCTGCATCATCTCGGGCGACATGGGGGTCGCCTGAAGACCCTGCATCATGCCGTTCATGCCGGTCATTGTGCCGTGCATGCCGCGCATCGTGCCTTCGCCGTGCCAGGCCGGGGGCGGTGCTTCAGCCGTCTGGGCCTGATAGACGACCACGGCCAGCGCGCTCCCCAGCATTAGCAGCGGTAGAATGTAGCGTAGAAGACGAGTTTTCATGGTGTTATCTCCAGTTCGACGTTCACTTGACGATGATGCCAGTATAGCCCGCCCGATTGGCCGAACGCAGCGCCAAATGGCGTATTGTCGGCCATCGAACTCCTTCTATGAAAGGCGCGCAAGGCCCCTCGTTCTTCACGCCTATCTCGTATTTCGCACCTCGTATCTCTATAATGTCTCCGATGTCCACTCCCATACGCATCCTCCTGGCCGACGACCACGCCGTTGTGCGCGCTGGTATCCGCCAATTCCTGGAGAGCGCGGCCGATCTGCGCGTCGTGGCCGAGGCCGACGACGGCGACGCGGCGCGCCGCCTCATCGCCGCCCACCAGCCCGACGTGGCCGTGCTCGACATTCAGATGCCGCGGGCCACGGGCATCGAGGTTGCCCGTTGGAGCCGGGCGACGCACCCGGCCGTGGGCGTGCTCATTCTGACCGCCTACGACGATGACCCGTACGTCGCCGCGGCTTTGCAGGCCGGGGCCAATGGCTACGTGTTGAAGACGGCCGTGCCTGCCGCCCTCATTCGCGCCGTGCGCGACGTACACGAGGGCAAGCAAGCCCTTGACGCTGCCATTCGCGCCCGCGCCGTGACCCTGACCGAGGTCTACGAGCCGCTGTCGGAGCGCGAACTGGAGGTGCTGGCCCTGGCCGCCCGCGGCTACACCAACAAGGCCATCAGCGCCCAACTGACCATCAGCGACCGCACCGTGCAGGGGCATCTGGCCCACGTCTACGGCAAGCTCCACGCAGCGACGCGCACCGAAGCGGTGATGCGCGCCGTCGCCCTGGGCCTCATCGCCCCCACCGAGCCATGAACCGCGCCCGCAGCCTTGCGCCGCAACTGCTCATCTACACCGTCTTGCCGCTGACGCTGCTGTTGGGCGTCGTTGCCCTGGGGGGTCTGCGCCTCCACCAGCAGGCCATGCGCCAGATGGTTGGCGAGCGCGACGAGCGGGCCGTCCGCGCTGCCGCTGCCGCCCTGGAGGAGCAGTTGCAGCGGCGGGCGGCGCTGGTCGAGAGCCTGGCGCTGCACGCCGCAGCCGTAGACCCGATGGTGGCCCTGAGCGAGGTGTCCGCTTTTCGCGCCGACTTCACCGGCTTGGCTCTCTTCGACAGCGCGGGCCGCCCCCTGGCCGCCGACGAGGCCGACTGGTGGGTGGCGCTGGCAGCCCAGCCGGAAGCGGCCGCCGCCCTGCGCGCGGCGGCGGCCACACCGGGCGCGGCCCGCTTCCTGCCCCTTTTCCGCGACCCGACGACCGGCCGGGCGACGGCGCTCATCGTCGCCAACGCCGGGGGCGTGCTGGCCGCGGGGGCCATCGACCCGGCAGTGCTGGCGCGCGAGGTCATCGGCCGCATCGTCCTGCCCGGCGACCATGCCGCGGCTTACCTGGCCGCGGCCGACGGGACGCTGCTCTTTCAGGCCGGCGAACTGGGCGACCATGCCGGCGGGGGAATTGCCCACCCCGGCATCGCCGAGGCGCTGCGCGGCGAAATCGGCACGACTTACCTGCCTGTCGCCGGTGACGAACACGTCGTCAGCTATACGCCCGTCGCCCCCGTCGGCTGGGCGTTGGTGATGGAGGAGGCGTGGCGCGAGATGGGCGGGCCGCTGCTGCGCGGCACCGAGCTGGTGCCGTTTGTGCTGCTGCCGGCGCTGGCCGTGGCCGTGGCCGGGTTGTGGTTCGGTGCGCGACAGGTTGTCCGGCCGTTGCAGCGGCTGGCGGCCAACACGACGGCGCTCGGCCGCGGCGAGTTCGACGCTGTCAGCGAACCGGTCGGCGGTATCGCCGAAATTCGGCTGCTCCACGCTCATCTGGTGCATATGGCGCGGCGACTGCACATGGCGCAACAGGGGTTGCGCGACTACCTGGGCGCGCTGACGGCCGGACAGGAGGAGGAGCGGCGGCGACTGGCCCGCGAGCTGCACGACGAGACGCTCCAGTCGCTTATCGCCCTGAATCAGCGCATTCAACTGGCCCAACAGACGGCCGCCGACCCGGCCACAATCGCCCAACTGGCCGAGATGGAGCGCATGGCCGCGGCGACGATGGCCGAGCTGCGGCGGCTGACGCGTGACCTGCGGCCGAGCTACCTCGACGATCTCGGCCTGGCTCCGGCGCTGTCGCTCCTGGCCCGCGACGCAACCGAGATGCTGGGCGTGCCGGTGCGCTTCGAGCCGACCGGCGAGGCGCGGCGGCTGTCGCCGGAGGCTGAGCTGGCTTTCTACCGTGTGGCTCAGGAGGGATTGCGCAACGTGGGCCGCCACGCCCAGGCGAGCATGGCCACCGTGGCGTTGACCTTTGATGCGCTGGCGACGACGCTGATTATCAGCGACGACGGCGTCGGGTTCGATGCGGCCCAGCGCCCGGCCGAGCTGGCTGCCGGGGGGCACTTTGGCTTGCTGGGCGCGGCCGAGCGGGCCGAGGCCGTCGGCGCGCGGTTGACCATTGACTCCGCCCCTGGCCGCGGCACCCGGTTGGCATGCGTCCTTAACCAGCCAAACGCTCAAGCTAAGGCGTGAAGTACGCCATGCTTTCTTTCGTTGGCACTCTTTGCGCCTTCGCCCTTACTGCCTTTGCGTGAGCTTCTTAAAATCTGCCCAATTTGCCCAATCGGCGGATAATCCTTCTTTATGACCCAACCTGACCCGGCGACCCGCCCCCCCGGCGCGCTGCGCGAGGTGGCCCTGCTCTTCCTGCGCCTGGGCCTAACCGCGTTCGGCGGCCCGGCGGCCCACATCGCCATGTTCCGCGACGAAGTGGTGACGCGGCGGCAGTGGGTCACCGACGCCGAGTTCCTGGACATGATGGCCGCGGCCAACCTCATCCCCGGCCCCAACTCGACCGAGACGGCCATCCACCTCGGCTTCCGGCGGGCGGGCTGGCCGGGGCTGGTGGCCGCCGGGGTGTGCTTTATCTTCCCCGCCTTTGCCATTGTTTTGGCCATTGCCATGCTCTACACCCGCTACGGCACGACGCCGGCCGCCGAATCCCTGCTCTACGGCATCGAGCCGGTGGTCATCGCCATCATCCTGCAAGCGGTGTGGGGGCTGGGGCGAACGGCCATCCGGCCGTGGCTGCCGGGGATCGTGGCCGTGGCCGCGTTTGCCCTTTACTTCGTTGGCGTCCACGAGCTGGCGCTGCTGGCCGCCGGTGGGTTGCTGCTGATGCTGGCGCGCAACGGGCGGCGGCTGTGGGGTGATTGGGCCAATCGCTCGACAGGCGCGGCGCTATGGCTGGGGCGCGGTTTGGCCAATCACGCGACAGGCGAGTGGGCGGTCTGGGCGGCGCAGGGGGCGGCCGCGCCCGTCACGCTGACGACGCTCTTCCTCTCCTTCCTCAAGATCGGCTCTGTCCTCTATGGCAGCGGTTACGTCCTGGTCGCTTTTCTGCAAACGGAGTTCGTCGAGCGGCTGGGCTGGATCACCTCCGGCCAACTGCTCGACGCCGTGGCCATCGGCCAGTTCACGCCCGGCCCCGTCTTCACCACGGCCACGTTCATCGGCTACCTCGTGGCCGGCGTGCCCGGCGCCGTGCTGGCCACGGTGGCCATCTTCCTGCCCGGCTTCGTCTTTGTCGCCATCACCAACCCGTTCATCCCGCGCCTGCGCCGCTCGCCGTGGCTCAGCGCGCTGCTCGATGGCGTTGTGGCCGCCTCGCTGGGGCTGATGGCCGCGGTGACGGTCGATCTGGCCCGGCAGTCGATCGTCGATGTGCCGACGGTGCTATTGCTGGTCGTTGCCGCCGTGCTGCTGATTCGCTTCCGGGTCAACTCGACGTGGCTCATCCTGGGTGGCGCGGCCGTCGGGCCTGTCTCTTATACACATCTGACGCTGCCGACGAGCGATCTAGTGTAGATCTCGGTGGTCGCCGTATCATTAAAAAAAAAAAAAGGATCAGTAGGGGTATTGACAGAAGACGTACTACAACACACACGAACACGCTGATGAAGTAAGAATCAATAACTGACTATTGTGCCATGAACAGAGAAAGAATCACAAGGGACGTGTGACGAGAGGC
>CALLZA010000943.1 GCA_937858165.1 uncultured Ardenticatenia bacterium | reverse complement strand
ATGCTATATATGGTCTGCAGTTGTTGACTGAATTGTAATTAGAGCATATAGTAGGAACCGAGTGCAGTCGGAGTCGGTTATTATACGTCAGTATTCTCATGTACAGAAGCATGCGAGCTGTTGTCTCATGTTGCAGATGTCATATGATGTATTTTTTTTTTTTTTTTATTTTTATATATATTTTTTTTTTTTTTCAAGCAGAAGACGGCATACGAGATCTAGTACGGTCTCGTGGGCTCGGAGATGTGTATAAGAGACAGGTGCAGTATGGTCGGCGAGACGTCGGCCAGGATGCCGCGGGGGCGCAGGTCGTAGTACTGATCGCCGATGACGAACAGCGACACGGGCTGCGTTGTGTGATAGGTGTGAGGCTCGCCCGTCTTCTCGTCGATCATGCGCTCGCAGTTGCCGTGGTCGGCGGTGACAATCGCTACGCCCCCCTTGGCGTTGATGGCCGCCACCAGCCGCCCGGCGCACTCGTCCACCGTCTCGACCGCCTTAATGCCCGCCGCCAACACACCGGTGTGGCCGACCATGTCGGGGTTGGCGAAGTTGACTAGGATGAAGTCGTCGTCGCCTTCGCGCACACGCTCGATAACCTTGTCCACCAGCGGGCGGGCGCTCATCTCCGGCTGCAGATCGTACGTCGCCACCTTGGGCGACGGCTCCAGGTGGCGCGTCTCCCCCTCGAAGGGGGTTTCGCGCCCGCCGTTGAAGAAGTAGGTCACGTGGGCGTACTTCTCCGTCTCGGCGGCGTGAAGCTGGCGGCAACCGTGGTTACTGAGCACTTCGGCCAGCGGATTGGTGATTTCCACCTCGGGGAAGAGAACCTTAACCGGATAGCTCGACTCGTAGGAGGTCATCGTGATCAACTCTAGATCGGGCACGTAGAGCCGCTCGAAGCCCACAAAGTCGGGAAAGGCAAAGGCGGTGACGATCTGGCGCACGCGGTCGGCGCGGAAGTTATAGAAGATGACCGTGTCGCCCGGCTCGATGAGCACGTCGCGGTCGCCCACGTCGATGGCCACAGGCAGGACAAACTCGTCGGTGATGCCCTCGGCATACGACAAGCGCAGCGCGGCGCTAAGCGACGGCGCGGTACGCTCCGGCCCGCCTGCTTCGCCGCGATGCCCTTCGTGCAGCACGATGTCGCGGTAGCCCATCTCGGTGCGCGCCCAACGCTTGTCGCGGTCCATGGTGTAGTAGCGCCCACTGACCGAGGCCACAATGCCCGGGTGTTGCGACAGATACTCCTCCAGCTTCAGGGCATATCCCAGGGCGCTTTCCGGCGGGGTGTCGCGGCCGTCGGTGATGATGTGGAGGATCGGCTCGATGCCGTAGCGCTCGGCCATCTGCAACAGCGCGTACATGTGCTTACTGTGACTATGCACGCCCCCCTCGCCGAACAGACCGATGAGATGCAACTTGCCACCACGCATCTTCAGCCCCTCCAGCGACGTGACCAGCGTCTGGTTCTCGAAGAAGGTGCCGCGAGCTATGGCCAGATTGATGCGCGTCAAGTCCTGATAGATGATGCGCCCCGCCCCCAGATTCAGGTGGCCCACCTCGGAGTTGCCCATCTGGCCGTCGGGTAGCCCGACCGCCTCACCGGAGGCATCGACGATCGACCGCTCCAACTCGCGCAGCCAGCGGTCGTAGTTCGGCGTCTTGGCCTGCGCCACGGCGTTGCCGTGCTCCTTCTCGCGAATGCCCCAGCCATCGAGGATGATGAGGGCTACGGGTTTATAGGCTTTCATGCTGTCTACGCTCCTTGGTCGTCAGCCGTTTTGTCGGCCAACAAAAAACGGCAGACGAAACCGCCTGCCGTTCTTTATCAACTCAGCTCCTCAGGTTGGACTCGAACCAACAACATTGCGGTTAACAGCCGCACGCTCTGCCATTGAGCTACTGAGGAACATCGACTCCGAATTATAGCGTGGGCATCGCGGCTGTCAAGCGTCGAACGCGCCTACTCCGAGGCTCCTGTAAGCTCCGCAGAAGAGCTAGCAGCTACTCACTCACGTTCACCGGCAGGCCGTTTTCGCACAACACGATAAGCCCGCGCTGGGTCAGGCGATAGTCATAAGTCTGGCCGCCCACGTCAAGAACGACGTGGTAGCCGGGAACGATGGCCTGGGTATACATCATGTCCGGCGCGGGGCAGCCCAGCGAACCGTCGCTCCACTCCACCTCCTCGGCCGTCTGCACCGTCACGCTGCTCTGTGTCGCCCCGCTACGGGCCAGCGCGTCGGTCACCACGGTGGTGAACATCGCTTGGGGGACTTCGCCGGTCGGCAGCGCACCACTCTCATCGACGGGCATCTCCGCCGTCGCTTCGGCCGTGGCCGCCGGCTCTTCTAGCGGTGTGCCAACCGGTTGAACGGCCGAGGTCGGATCGCCCGCGTCCTCGCTCGGGTTGCCCGACGAGGTGGTTGAGGTGGCGTCCGTGCCATCCTCAGTCGTGCCACCCGACGGCACACAGGCTCCCAGCGCCACGGCCAGAAGGGCCATTGCCAACAGTGACAATCGTTTAAACATATTGGAAACTTCTCCTGACTAGACGTTCTGCGAATCAGCCACCTTGAACGCGCGCGCGGCGCAATTCACGCCCCAGCGTAGCGCCCCCCGCCGGCCAGCACAACGGCAGATTTGCCCCACTCCCCCGGGGAAAAGCGCCATCTCCGGCCGCTGCCGACTCTTCGACAAATCGACCAAAAAGTGTTAAGAATGCCGTGGTGGAGAGTGCTTCTATGACCTTTGCGATTGTTGTGCATGGCGGGGCCGGCGGTTGGAGTGACAGGGATGACAGCCTGCTGGAAGCGAGGCTGGCCTGCGAGGAAGCGGCGGCCGCCGGGCGCGGCGTGCTGGCCCGTGGCGGCTCGGCGCTTGATGCCGTCGAGGCGGCTGTCAACATCCTGGAAGACTGTCCGGTGCTGGACGCCGGGCGCGGCAGCTACCCCAACGCCGAGGGATTCATCGAGATGGATGCGCTCATCATGGACGGCCGCGACCTGAGCCTGGGGGCCATCGCCGCCATCCAACGCGTCCGCCACCCCATCAGCCTGGCCCGCCGCGTCATGCTCGACAGCGGCCACCACTTGCTCGTCGGCCCCGGTGCGGAGCTGTTCGCCGACAGCATCGGCTTCCCGCGCTGCGACGTGGACGAACTGCTGGTTGGCGCTAGCCCGACCACCGACGCGCTTCCGGAGGCGTCGGCCGCGCTGGGCGACACCGTCGGCGCAGTCGCCCTGGACAGCCATGGCAATCTGGCCGCGGCCACGTCCACTGGCGGCACGCGCCACAAGCGGCCCGGCCGCGTTGGCGATAGTCCCCTTGTCGGCTGCGGCGCGTATGCCGACAACTGGACTGCCGGCGTCAGCGCCACTGGCTACGGCGAAGCGCTCATGCGAGTGGTCATCAGCAAGCGAGTGTGCGATCTGGTCGGCACGGGGCTGTCGGCCGCCGCAGCCTGTGCCGCGGCCATTCGCCTGCTGGAGGAACGAACGGGGGGCGAGGGCGGCCTGATCGCCGTCGATGCCCGCGGGCAAGTCGGCTTTGCCTTTAACACGCGCGCCATGCCCCACGCTTATGCCGTCGGCGACAGCCCCGTTGTCGTCGGCAGTTGAGCCGACCACACGGCGCCAACCGGCACGAACGTTGGCGGCGCTTTTTAACTTTCACCGGAGGGAGGTAACAATGGTCAGCAATAGCTCTAATGACAGTCCGTTTGCCGCCGTGTTACGCGGCGATGCGCCGGGAACCATCATCGCTCGCGACGATGAAAAGCAGTTCGCCATCATTGCCAGCCTGGAGCCGGAAGCGGCCGTCCACTGGCTGGCGATGCCGTTTGAGTCGGGACAGGGCACCGAAGCGCTTGAACACAGCGATCGGGAGCGCTTCCTGCAACTGGTGGATTACGCCATCAGCGAGACGAAGGCGCGCGTGGGCGACCACCCGGAATTGGGCATCGGTTTCACGATCAAGTTCCACATTGGTGGCTACGAGACGATTCCGCACGCCAAGCTCCACATCCTGTCGATTGAGTAAGTACTGACAATTGAAAATCAAAGCCGCTGTCTTCCATGAACCGGGCGTGCCGTTCGCCATCGAAACGCTCGACCTGGCCGCGCCAGGACCGGGTGAGGTGCTGGTGCGCGTGGCCGCGGCCGGCGTTTGTCACAGCGACTGGCACCTGATGACCGGGGCGACGCGCCACACGACGCCTGTTGTGCCCGGCCACGAGGGCGCTGGGGTCGTTGCCGCCGTCGGCCCGGGCGTCGGTCGCGTGCGCGTGGGCGATCACGTCGCCCTGAGTTGGGCGCCCAGTTGCGGCGCGTGCTTCTACTGCCTCCACGACCGCCCCAGCCTGTGCCAGACCTACGTTGAGCCACTGTGGGCCGGGACGATGATGGACGGCACCACCCGCCTCAGCCACGACGGCCGCCCCGTTTACCACTTCAGCGCCCTGGCTTGCTTCGCCGACCATACCGTTGTGCCGGAAGCGTGCTGCGTCGTGCTGGGCAAGGACATCCCCCTGACTGTAGCGGCGCTCATCGGCTGCGCCGTAACGACCGGCGTGGGTGCGGCGCTCAACACGGCCCGCGTCCGCCCGGGCAGCAGCGTGGCCGTCTTTGGCGCGGGCGGCGCCGGCCTCAGTGTCATTATGGGCGCAAAGCTGGCCGGGGCCGGCCGCATCATCGCTGTGGACAATCAAGAGGCCAAGGGCGACATGGCCCTGACCTTTGGCGCGACCGACTTCCTTTTGGCCGGCCCACACACTATCGATGCCATCCGGCGGCTCACCGAAGGGCGCGGGGCGGATACCGTCTTCGAGGTCATCGGCGTACCGGCGGTGCAGGAAACGTGCCTGGCAGCGGCGCGGCCCGGCGGGCTGGTGGTGCTGGTCGGCATCTCGCCCATGGGCAGCGCCACCAACCTGCCCGGCGCGCTCATCACACGCCAGGAGAAAACGGTCACCGGCTGCTACTACGGCAGCGCCAACCCGGCGCGCGACTTCCCGCTCTACGCCGACCTCTACCGGCGCGGCCTGCTCGACCTCGACCACCTCATCTCGCGCACCTACGCGCTGGAGCAGATCAACGACGCCTACGCCGACATGCTCAGTGGACAGATCGCCCGCGGCCTGATCCTCTTCCCATGACGGCCTACAACCTGCGGCCGGCTACCGACGGCAGGGTCTTGGCCAGGCGCCAGGCAAGAGCCAACGACCCACAGGAGAACATCATTGACACGTCGCTATCGCTATCAGACTCTGTTCGGCGGCCTGGCGGGCGCAGCTCTCGTCGCTCTTTTCCTCGCGCTATGGTTCACAACAGATTGGCCTTGGTACTATAGCTGGCCCATAGCAGCGACTGCGGTGGCTTTTATCTTCTATGGGGCTGATAAGGCCCTGGCCAAGACGAACGCGAAGCGCGTCCCCGAGGTCGTCTTGCACCTGCTGGCACTGGCCGGCGGCTTTGTGGGCGCGCTGGTGGGCATATTCGCCTTCCGCCACAAGAGCAACTTCCGCGCCCACCCGCTGTTCCTGCCAATCATCTTCATCAGCGCCGGTCTGTGGGGCTTCATCATCTATCGCATGATGAACGGCGCATAGGCTGCTAATAGAAAAAGGCGGCGCGGTAAAGCAACGACTGTCGCCAGTCGGCCCCGCGCCGCCTCAATTGTCCCAGTTAGCCGTGGGTCAGTTGACCGGCAGCGTGCTCAGATGATGCCAACGCTCCATCGCCCCAGTGCGGAACAGCGCCGGGTCGAAATCGGCCAACGCCTCCCAGCCCTCGACGCTCGCCAGTTCCCGCTCGTCGTCAGTCAACTCGATCACCAGGTGGCGGCCGTCGGTCTCCATCACGATCGTCAGCAGATCGCTGCCGTCATCGACGATTTCGCGGATACATTGGCGGTCAACGCCTTCGGGATAGCGAATGAAGGCCGCCGAACAGCGCTGGCAGAACGGCAGGCTAGCGTCACACAGATCGCGATCGATTACAACGCGCATACGATGCCTCCTTGCCCAGGCGATTGGTCACTCGGCCGTATGGCGCGGCCAAGCCATCACCTTATCGTACTGTAGCACATCCACCGGGCGGCAATAGTGACAAATGTCAGGTTTTGGCATACGATTTGTCACATTCCAGGGAGCCGCAACCCATCGTAAAGGAACCAGTGAATGCCGACTTACTTTGTCACGATCGCCGGAAACATCGGTGTGGGCAAGTCTACTCTCGTATCCCTTTTGTCCACCAAACTGGGTTGGGAACCGGTCATGGAGGCCGTCACCGAGAACCCCTATCTGGCCGACTTCTACGCCGACATGAACCGCTGGAGCTTCCACTCGCAGGTCTTCTTCCTGGTGCGCCGCCTCCAGCAGCACCACGACCTGCTGCAACGCCCCAGCCCCATCCTGCAAGATCGCAGCGTCTATGAGGACGCCGAGATCTTCGCCCGTAACCTGTACCATCAGGGGCACCTGAGCGAGCGCGACTGGCAGTCGTACTTCGAGCTATACCAGACGCTGACCCGCATGCTGCGCCCGCCCGATCTGGTCATCTACCTGCGCGCCTCTGTGCCCACCCTGCGCCGGCGCATCACCGGGCGCGGGCGCGAATACGAGCGCAACATCGCCGACAGCTACCTCCTTGACCTCAACCGGCTCTACGACGAGTGGGCGGCCAGCTTCACCCTCAGCCCGGTGCTGACGGTGGACACCGACAATCTCGACTACGTGCAGTATGACGAGCACCTGGAGCAGATCTGGCAGCGCATCTCCGACCGGCTGCACGGCCGCGACTACCTGGCGCTACAGTAAAAGGTGACCGTTGGCCGCGCAGCAGGTGACATTCGGCAATTCCCGCCGGCGACCGTTCGGCGCATAATAGCAGCAGGCGGGCAACGCGCGCGCCACCCGGCCCCCCCGCAGCCCCACCGCCCAGCCTACCCCCCCCGGAACAAGAGCACACACCTGCGGGCACCAAA
>CALLZA010000942.1 GCA_937858165.1 uncultured Ardenticatenia bacterium | reverse complement strand
CTTTTACACTCCGTGCTTTGTTTCCCTTTTTTCTTTTATTTTTTTTTTTAAGTTGTTGTTCGTTTCTTTTATTTTCATTGTTTTTTTTTTTTAATGATACGGCGACCACCGAGATCTACACTAGATCGCTCGTCGGCAGCGTCAGATGTGTATAAGAGACAGGATTCAGAGGCTATGAAGACGAGACCTACTGCTATTACGATCAACGCTTTCCGGACGGACCTTAGCGGACAATTGTCGATGTTTCCGGGAGATACCCTTGTCAGGCCTTTTGTTTCTCCCCATGATACTGGAAGTAATCCACCCGGATATTACCGTTGAATAGCTTACGCACCCGGTCGGGGCGGCCGCGCTTGAAGTAGTCGGGAAACCTCTCGTCAGCCGTCAGGATATAGACCGACCACCCCTGCTTCTTGCGCATCATCTTGTTCAGCGTGATGTAGAGCGTGTTGATCTCCCTAAACTCCGCCATCCGCCGGCCATAAGGCGGGTTAGAGATCAGAATGCCGTGCTCCTGGTCAATCCATAGATCAGCCAGCGCCTTCTGCTCGAACGTAATGTCATCCCCCACCCCGGCTAGCGCGGCGTTCTGTTTGGCGATGCGGATCGCCTTCGCGTCCCGGTCATAGCCGAACAGCGCCAACTCGCCCGGCCGGTCGACAGCCGCCGCCGCCTGCCGTGCCGCCTGCCAAAGCCCCTCCTCCAGTGCGGGCCATCGCTCCGCGGCAAACGCTCGCCGCAGTCCGGGAGCCAGCCGCCGCCCAATCATCGCCGCCTCGATCAGGATGGTGCCGGAGCCGCACATCGGGTCAATCAGCAGGCGGTCCCTGTCCCAGAACGAGAGCAATACCAGCGCCGCCGCCAACGTCTCTGTCAGCGGCGCAGCCCCCGCCTCGGCCCGGTACCCCCGCTTGTGCAACCCGTCCCCGGACGTGTCCAGCGTAAGCAGCGCCCGGTTCTGGCGAATGGTTACCTGAATGCCGTAGTCGGCCCCCGTCTCCGGCAGAACCGCGACACCATGGGCCGCCGCGAGTCGCTCCGCTACCGCCTTCTTCACAATCGCCTGGCAACTGCGCTCACTCTGCAACGCAGAATGGACTGCCCGCGCATTGACCGGAAAACGGCCGTCCGGCGCAATCCACCGCTCCCAGGGCAACGCCCGCGTCTGCTCATACAGTTCGTCGAAGGTAACGGCGGTAAACTCCCCCACCCACAACAACACCCGGTCGGCGCAGCGCAGCCACAGGTTGGCCCGCGGAATGCCGTCGAGCGTCGCCGCAAATACCACCCGCCCCTCGCTGACGCGCACCTCATCGAAGCCCAGCGCCAGCACTTCCCGCTTCACCACTGCCTCCAGCCCAAACTTGGCCGTCGCGATCAGAGTCACCGGTTCCATGGCTACTATTGTACCTGAGAAGGCGTGGGGGGAGATCACCGGACATAACCCCTCCTAGGGCTATCGCATACTCGGCATTCCTGCCGCGCGCCGACGGTTGAAACCTGTCCGCTGGTAGACAAAACACGTTGAAACGTGTTCGGCGCGCGCCGCGCAACCCGTTTTTAACGGGTTTTGTGTATCAGACGCGGGGTTTTAACCCGCGTCGAAGGAGTATGCGATAGCCCTACACGGATGGACGCAGATTTTCACGGATAAGAACCAGCCGATTCTTATCCGTGAAAATCCGCGCTTATCCGCGTCATCCGCGTTCAATTCTTAATTTGCTCGTAAATAGCCTCGATCTGGGCCACGTGGTCGGCCACGGTGCGCACCGGCAGGATGGCGGCCCGCAGTTGCGCCAGTAGCGCCGGCCGCTCGACCAGCGCCAGCAGCACCAGCCGCAGCGCCGCCACGTCGCCCGGGGGGAAGAGCAACCCATCCACGCCGTCGCGCACCATGCGGCCCGGCGCGCCGATGGCTGAGGCAACGAGCGGCAGCCCGGCGGCGAACGCCTCGCGGATGACCAGCGGCGAAGCCTCATACCACAGCGTCGGCAGCACCAGCGCGTCGAGTTCGGCCAGCGTGTCCCACAGCCGGTCGCGGCCCAGCAGCCCGTGGAAGCGGATGCCGGGGTGGCGGGCCAGGGCGCGCAATTCGGCGGCATAGTCGGCAAAGGTGCGCATGTCGCCATACACGTCCAGCGTGGCCGCGTCATCCGGCAGGCCATTCAGCGCCTCGATCAGCACGTGGACGCCCTTCTGCCGGGCGATGCTGCCAACGTAGCCGAAGCGCGGCGGGCCGACCGGGCGGGCGGCGCGTCGAGCGGCCACGCGCTCGGCCAGGCCCGGCGGCGCGTCCAGCCCCAGAGGGTTGATGACCATGCGCTCGGCCGGGAAGCCCAGCGCGGTGTAAGTGTCGGCCACGAACGCATTGGGAGCCAGCACGCGCGCCGCCGCGGCAAACACCGGTTCCAGCCGCGCGTTGCGCCAGGCCATCAGCGGCGCGAAGAGCGGGCCGAGCGCCGCCGGCAGGCCGCCACGGGCCGCGGCGCACCGACCGCAGTTGCCGAAGTGGGGCGACGGCCCGGCGCAGATGGTCGCCGTGTCGTTGGTCAGCAGTTGGCCGTTGGCGCAGCCGTACCAGTAGTCATGAAGCGCCAGGACATAGGGCACGCCCGCGCCACGCAGCGCCCCACCAACGGCCGACGGGACGCCCATCAGATGCTGCACGTGGACAACGTCGGGCCGCTCGGCGGCCAGCACGGCGGCGAACGCCTCGATCAGCGCGGGTTGGCGAAAGGTGCTTAGGAAGACGGCCGTCGCCTCTCGCGGGCCGACCGGGACGCGATAGACGCGCACGCCCTCTTCCGGCACCGCCTGTCCTTCGAACGTTCCCGCCCGGTTGAGCGGGGTGAAGACGGCTACGTCGTGGCCGGCCGCGACCTGGGCGCGGGCGACCATCTGGGTGTACAGCTCCGTCCCGGCCACGTGGTCGGGCACGTACTGGTGAACGACGTGGAGGATACGCATGGGCTTCAGCCTGCCCGGCTGAGGATGTCGCCGTAGTGGGCGTGTACTCGCTCGGCCACGCTATTCCAGCTGTATTGTCCGGCCACCTTGGCCCGCCCGCGCTCGCCCATCTGGTCGGCCAGCACCCCATCGGCCAGCAGCCGCTCAGCCGCGTCGGCCAGCGCAGCCACATCGCCGAACGGGGCCAGCAGCCCGTTAACACCGTCATCGACCACGCCGGGAATGCCGCCCGCGCGGGCGGCAATGACCGGACGGCCGTGCGTCCACGCCTCCAGCAGGACGATGCCGAACGAGTCGCTGTGCGACGGCAGCAGCAGGCAGCGCGACCGGGCCAGCACGGCGTGCTTGTCGCGCTCCGGCAGCACACCCAACGGCCGTACCACCGTCCGCTCGGCCGGCGACAGCCCACGGTAGAAGCGCTCGAACTCCGGCGTCGTCGCCCCGACCAGGGCCAGCGACACCGCTCGCCCGCGCCGCCGCAGCCGCCCGATGGTCTCGGCGGCATGGATGGCCCCTTTGTCTTGGGATAGGCGGCCGACAAAGACAGCATACGGCTCCGGCAGGCGCTCTGCCCCGCCCCAGTAGGGCGAGGCAGTGAAGTCGTCGGGCGGCGCGTCCACGCCGCCGCCGATGACGGCCACGCGCTCCGGCGGCACGCCATAACGGGCCAGCCCGTCGCGCTCAACGCTCGTCAGCACCAGCACCCGCCGCGCCGCGCCCAGGACGGCCAACTGGTGGCCCATCGTCGAGTTGCGGGCCACCCGATCGCCGGCCCGCTCCCCCAGATGGGCAAAGGGTGTAGCCACCAGCGGCCGGCCAGTCGCTCGCGCCGCCGCGTGGGCCGCCACCAACCCGTGCTCCCAGGAGACGTTGAAGGCGTGAAAGAGGTCGACGCCCGCCAGCCCAGCCAGCGCCTCGTCCAGCCCATCGATGGGCGGCACGCGGCGGGCCATGCGCCGCAGCGCCGCCGTCCGGTCGCCCGGCAGGGTCGCCAGCACGACCATCGCCTTGCGCCACAACATCAGCCCGCGCCGCCCGCCGGGGAAGGGGCGAACGGGCAGGCGGATGACCTGCAGCCCGTCGCCCGCTTCCGGCGGCGCGCCGCTCGCGCCGCGCCATAGGTCGGCTTCGGCCGTGGCCCCGCTGGTCACGACGGTGACGTCCACGCCACGCGCCGCCAGCCCGCGGGCCAGCGCGGCGACGTAGCGCTCGCCGCCGCCGGGTAGCGGGGGGTAGGCGGGGGTAACGAGGGCGACGCGCATGTCAATCCAGTTACCTTAGGGTGCGACCACGAACGGCAGCCTGGCCCGCGGTTGCCCCCTGATGACCCTCGCCGACACCGGAACCGACACGCGACTGTTGCGAATCTCCGTCGCTCCACTGACTTCGACCGTGACCGCGCCGAGGTTGTGGGTGCCCTGGCCCAGCCCGTCGGGCAGGCGGATAACAACGGTCACCTGGGCCGTGCCGCTGGCCGTGCCCGACGCCTGCGGGAAGGTCAGCACGCCACTGTTGGCAGTCAGCCGCCAGTTGTAAGTCGCGCCGGGCACGTTGAGCGTCAGCACGGCCCGCATCTCGCGGTCTAGCCCCGGGGCGTAGCCAAGCACGATCTCGGCCGGGTCCAACGTCAACGCCGGCGCGACGAGGGCCGCGCCGGTGCGGGCCGGGTTGCGCTTGAACATCGGCCAATCGGCCTTGATCGCGCCGCCGGGCAAGTCCCAGACGAAGAGGCGGCTATTGTGGGCGACCAGTTCCAGTTGGCCGTCGCCGTCCACGTCGCCGAGGGCCGGGTTGTTCAACAGCAGACCGTCGGCGTAGTAGAACGGGCGCGACGGGTCGCCGCTGTTGGTCCTGGTCAGCATCTGCCCATTGCCGTCGATGACGCCGATCGTCCAGCCGATGGTCATGAAGATCTCCATCTTGCCGTCGCCGTCGTAGTCGCCCAGGATGACGCCCTTGCCCACGTCCTGCTTGTCGGTGTCGCCGAAGGGGCCGCGGGGGGTCATGGGGAAGCCGCTGACGCGCGCGCCGTTGCTGTGCCAGGCGTGGAGATCGCCATTCAATGTCGCCACGACGATCTCCAGCCCCGCGTCACCGGCGATGTCGCCCACGGCCGGCGAGCCGGGAACCAGGTCACCCGTCGGTTGGCCGCCGCCCCAGCCGGGCAACTCGCGCCCCTGGCTGTCGAAGGCGTAGAGGCGATTGCCGGCGTCGGGCTTATCGGGGCTGTTGTTGTGATAGAACGTGCCCGTGCCGATGAAGATCTCCGGCCGGCCGTCGCCGGTCACGTCGACCAGCGCCGGCGTCGATTGGAACGTCTCCAGCCGGTATTGTGGGAAGCCGGGCAGCAGCGCGCCGCTGCCGGTCAGGCCATAGAGCGCGCCGCCACAGTACCCCTCTTCCCACCCGGCGGGCAGCCGGTAAGGGCACGTCCAGCCGTTGGCGTCGCCGGGGTGGCTGTCATCGAGATTGCCCTCGTCGGTGCCGATGAAAATCTCCGGCCGGCCGTCACCGTTCATGTCGGCCAGCGCAGGCGAGCCCCAGATACTGTCAGTTAGACGGGCGCGCAAATCCTCCCAGCCGGTACGGTAGTAGAGGGCGCTGGCGGCGGGGAAGCCGGCCACCGGCTGGCCGTTGTGGTGGTAAGCGTAGATGCGCGTATCGAAGCCACCAATGACGATCTCCAGATCGCCGTTGCCGTCCAGGTCGCCCAGGGCGGGGGTGCTAAAGAAAGCGTCGGGGCAGCCGCCATTGTCGTCGTCCTCGTTGTCGGCCAGCCGCGGCCAG
Organism: uncultured Ardenticatenia bacterium; assembly: GCA_937858165.1. GTDB lineage: Bacteria > Chloroflexota > Anaerolineae > Promineifilales > Promineifilaceae > Promineifilum. Next base: position 1,216 of record CALLZA010000942.1, on the reverse strand, counting down.
TTGGAGTGCGGCCGTCCGCCGTCGTCGAGCACCAGCACGCCGCCCGGCTTGCAGCCGGAGGTCATGCCGCCACCGGTAGCGATGACCACTTCAACTGTGCCGTTGCCGTCCAGGTCGGCCAGCGCCGGCGACGCGCCGATGCTCTGGCTGTTGGCCCCCATGCCGAACATGCCGGACACGTCACGATCCCACAGGATCGCTCCGTTGGAGAAGGCAACAACGTGGCCGTTGTTGGTGGCGACAACAACGTCGAGGCGGCCGTCGCGGTTCACATCGCCGATGGCTGGTGAGCTGGTGTGGCAGTTGCGCTCCGCGGCCGACCAGGGACAGGAACCCGTCGGCAACGCCACCGACCACTTGGGCGTCATCTGGCCGTCGGGCGCCTGCGGCGCCTGTTGCGCGCCGGCCAGAGACACAAGAAATGCCAGAAGACCCAGGACCAAGAGCCCGGCCGTTCTGGCGCGCGTGCGAATAGACATGTCAACTCCTTGGCTGTGACGCGGCTGGGAATGGGGAGTGGGGATTCGTAAGCAGTGACCCGTGATCACTGCTCAGCGATCGATGACTCCCGGATGGTTACGGCGGGCAGCGTCAAGCAGGGTGGTATAGTGTCGCAGCACTACCTCAGGGCGATAGTGGCGAATGACGAACTGCCGCCCCTGAGCGCCCATCTGCTGTCGCAGGGCGTCGGAGCCGAGCATGCGCTGGAGTGTGGCTGTGAATTCGTCATGCGTGCGATAGTATAAACCGCCATTGCTCTGCCGGCACAGGAATTTGACAACCTCACACTGCTCGTTCACCAACACTGGCGTGCCTCCAGCCCACGCCTCCAACGTGATCATCGATAGACTTTCATAGAGCGAGGGCAGAACGACCAGCGCCGCGGCGGCGATGGCGTCTTGTTTGTCGGCGTCGGGCAGGAAGCCGAGATAGACGATGTCGGGGTCATCGGGCAGCATCAGGTCGGACTTGCCGATGAGCACCAGCTTGAGCGCGTCACCCGTTTGCCGGCGATAGCGCTGGAAGTAGTCGAGCAGCTCGGGCACGTTCTTCGATTCGTGGATGCGGCCGACGTAGAGCAAGAACGTCCCATCGATAGCGTACTTCTGCCGGAAGCGCGCCGCCGAGGCCCCGTCCGGCGGCTTGATGCCGACGCCGGTGCCAGTGTTGGGCCTGTCTCTTATACACATCTCCGAGCCCACGAGACCGTACTAGA
>CALLZA010000941.1 GCA_937858165.1 uncultured Ardenticatenia bacterium | reverse complement strand
TGCTCCCCGTCGGGCGCGGTGACGGTCCAGGTCAGATTGGGGCTGACCAGCCCGGCCGGAATCTGGTAGCCGGCGGTGGCGCTGACCGATTGCCCGGCGTTGACAAAGCCCCCCAGCGGCGGGAAGTTGCCCAGCCGGCTGGCAATGGGGTTCAGGGCGTACTGGTTGCCCAATTCGTCCGCCAGCGTGAAGCGGTAGGCGCTGGTGTCGATGGCCGTCAGGCCAACGTTCTGCACGACGAAGTCGATCAGGAAGAAGCCGAAGCCGGTGGGCGCTTCCGGCCGGTTGGTCAGGAAGGAGTTGGCCTGCACGGTGATCTGAGCGTCGCCCAGTTGCGCTGTTTCGCCCAGTTGGATGACGTTGCTGCTGCCGGAGCCTGGGTCGGCCGCGGCCACCTCGTAGCGCCCGCGCACCACCAGCCGCTCGTCGGCGTCGCTGCCCAACAGGATGAGGCTAATGCCCGGCGAGAGCTGGCTAAACACACTGCGGTCGCTGCTGGGAACCACGCTGCGGCTGTCGAAGGCGAAGGTATGGGTCGTGCCGCCGCGGGTGGTCACCCTCATCTCGTCGCCCGGGGCCAGCGACTCCAATAGCGACCGGTTGGCCTCGATATCGGGCAGGCCGAAGACGTAGTTGACGACCGTGCCGACGACCCAGGCCGCGTTTTCGTCGGCCAGTTCCGGGTTCCATAGGCCGTCAACGCCGATGCTCTCCGGCTGAACGGGGCGCTGCTGGTCGAGCACGCCCAGCGTGGCCGGCATGTCGAGCGTCACGGTGAAGGTGCCGGTGTCGCTGATGCCGACGATGACCGCCTGGTCACTACTGGCGGGGGCGGTGGCCTCCGGGAACGGGGTAGGTTCGCCGGCCGTCACGCCGTTGCTCTCCTGGCCGCCGCCGAGCAGCCGCGGCCGCAATAGCAAGAAGCCCAGGATGCAGGCGGCCAACAGGGCAATGACGGCGACGATGGCCAACAGAAGCAGGGCCGGATTGGCCGTCAGGCGCTGGAACGGGCTGCTGGTGGGGGGTTGCGGATCGGCCGACATAGTGCTTACGATCAGGACGACGGCGGCGCGTCCCGGGTTCCGCTCCTTACGGAATGCCGATGGGCAGGGGCAGCGGCGCAACGCGCACACTGATGTTCGACTCGCCCGCGCCCACGATCTGGATGTAGTTGAGCAGCGGCACTTCGACGCGCACCGCCCCGCTGCTGGGAATGGCCTCGAAGCGCACCACCCCGGCCTGATTGGTGTAGCCGAAGGCCAGCAGGCGGCCGTTGGTATTGTCATAGAGAGCCACGGCCACGTCCTGGATGCCCTCGTTGATCTCCGGCGTGAAGTTGAAGTTACTGTCGTAGAAAACGGTAACGTTGACCGTGGACGAGTCCTGTGCGCTGGTGGCCGGCGTAGCCGTCGGCAGCGGCTGGATGGTTACCTCAGGGATGACGACCGGCGACGGCGTCAGGAGTTGGGAGCTGTCTCTTATACACATCTCCGAGCCCACGAGACCGTACTAGATCTCGTATGCCGTCTTCTGCTTGAAAAAAAAAAGAGACGATGAGGCACCGCGGCGATCACTGTCACATGCCATGATCCACAAATGAGTCATAGAAAGTGTTGGACTCGTACGCTGCAACA
>CALLZA010000940.1 GCA_937858165.1 uncultured Ardenticatenia bacterium | reverse complement strand
TGAGCTGAGTGTTCGCTTGTTGCTCTATTTTATTGATTACCTAGTCCTATTAGTAATTGCTTCCTCACACATCTCGTTCTCTTCGATCTTTCTAGGTCTGTAGTCATAATGTACACCCGTTACACTTACGATCTGTCTAGTTATATTATTGTTCCGCTCATCATTCCTATCCCGAGTTTTGTTACTTTTTTTTTTTTTCAAGCAGAAGACTGCATACGAGATCTAGTACGGTCTCGTGGGCTCGGAGATGTTTATAAGAGACAGAAAGAAGCACGATGCCCTCTGAAAGTGCGTTTGAACGCACTTCGGCGCTAGCGGCGGGTTCTTCAACCCGCCGCGCTGGAGCGCTGGAGCAAAGACGGCGGTGCCGGTTGTGCCGCAGAGCGGCAAGAGGTGCGCGCTACGACTCCGGCTCAGGCACCAGCGAGTAGTCGCCCTCTTCCACGCCCGGCCCATAGCGATAGACATTGGGCCAGGGGATGTAGTTGCTGACGAACGCCTTCTCCTCGATCAGCTCGCCGTCGGCGTTGTACACCTGGCGCTGGACGGTGACGCGCGCGCCTTCAGTGGCGTAGTCGTACTGCTCGACCGTACCCTCGGCGATCTCGGCGTCGAACTCCCACACGTCCTCTTCCGGCGGCGGCACGACGTTTTCGAACACCGGCTCCGTCTTCTCCACGCGCCGCCCCATGCTGGTGCTGTAGAACTTGAAGGTCAATGACTCAAACTCTTCGTTGTAGTAGTTCTCGATCAGCAGGTGGTAGGGCGTGTTGTTGATGAAACGGAAGTCAACGATGGGCGAGAACACCGTGGCGTCCATGCCCGGCCCTTCACCGTCGTTGTAGTAGCCAACCATATAGCCGTGCTCCCAGCGCTCGACGATGGGGAAGCCGGACCAGAAGGCGGTCTGGTAGAGCGTGGTGCTGACCTGGCAGACGCCGCCGCCGACGCCGCGCAACGTCCGGCCGCCAACGATGACCAGCCCAACCTCGTAGCCATCCGTCTCACTGACCGAGCCGAGGTAACGGTTGAAGGAGAACTCCTCCCCAGGGGCAACGACGACGCCGTAGAAGTTGGCCGCGGCGCGGGCGATGTTGTGCTTGCGCGCGTCCGACGAGCCGTAGAACCAGGTCGTCGTCTCGGTGATGAGCTCGGTGATGCCCAACTCGGCCGCCGTCGCCCCAGAGTGGGCCAGGGGGGTGATGTCGCGCAGGACGATGGGCACGGCGTGGTTGTCGCTATTGATCTGGGCCACGAAGCGCTGCAAGGTAGCGTCCACGTCCAGCTCGCGGCCGTTGATGTGGGGCGAGACGAGCACCAGCTCGCGCGTGTCGTCGTTGAAGTAGTAGCGGGCGTTGACCGGTTCGCGATAGAACTGCGCCCCGAACTGGGCCAGCCAGTTGCGGGCGGCGTTTTCGTCCACCTGGACGCGATGGGTCACGCGGCCGCCCGGCTCCTCAATCTGCTCCACGCGCACCCAACGGGCCAGTTCCTCGCTGGGCAGTGTCACACCGCTCAGGTCGAGATCGTCCAGCGGTTGCGGGAAGTAGAAGCGCACCGGCTCGGCGTAGAGGTTGGTCAGTTGGCCGACCGTCTGCGGCGAGTCGTAGACCGGCGGGTAAATGTCATGGACAAGCAACTCGACGCGCGCGTCGGCCTGGGTGCGAATCGGCGCCAGCAGTTGCTCGCGCAAATAGGTGCGGTCGATGTGGCGGCCAACCTGCGCCGGAACGTAGGCCGGGGCGCGGCCGTCAGTCGACTGCCAACTGGCGCTGACCGCGGGGCGCTCGACCGCCTCGCTCAGCCCGGCCAGGGCGCGGTCGAGTTGGGCCTCGTCGTAGACGACGATGGGGGCGATATCGCGGCCGTAGTACCAGCTCTGGAAGGTATCTTGCAGCCGGCGCAGCGGCCCACCGGAGCGGCCGACGTCGAACGCGGCGGCGGCCGTGGCCGGGGCATCGACGGCAATGCCCAACTGGGCGGGCGCGAAGGGCCACGCCTCGCCTGTGGCCGGGTCGATCAGGGTGACGGTGGCCGCGCCGGCGTAGGGCAGCGCGCCGACCAGCGCCGCCTCGGCTTCGGCCACGGTCATCTCGCCCAGGTCAAGCCCCTGAACGGTAACGCCCGTGTAAACACGGCCGCTGTGTTGGGCGCGGTAGACGCTCATACCCACCGCCAGCGCCAGCACCAGCAGCGCCAGGCCGACGAGCGGCGGGATGAAGAAGTAACCGAGGTTCCGGCCCATGGCCGGACGTTGGGAGCGAGGTGAAATTGCCTGCATAAGCGATGTTCTCGCGTTCTGTCGTTAAGAATCGTCGAATTCTAGCACGCCGGCGGCTAGTAGCGATAGAAACTCAGGTTCGGCTTATCCCGAAAGAAGGGGCCAGGTTCCAGGGGCCAGGGAGTGAGCTCACGCAAAGGCGCTGAGGCGCAAAGACGCCAAGAAAAGAGTAAGCTTTTTCTTTACTTCTTTGCGCCTTAGCCTCTTCGCACCTTGACGTGAGCTTTCTTCCCTGGAACCTAGCCCCTAGCCCCTGGTTTCACCGCCCAGACAAGCTCATACTCCACCTGCCACGGCTGGCTGCGGATGTCGCTCAGACCCAGATCGGCCAGGAGCGCCTCCAGCTCCTCGCGGCCGCGAGCGCGACCGAGGAAGTAGCCCGCCTCCGGCCCCTGCCGTCGCGTCGTCAGCAGCACGCCGTCCGGCTGTAAGACACGAACCATCTCGGCCAGCGCCACGGCATCATCGGGCAGGAACTCCAGTGCCTCCAGGCAGGTGACGGCGGCGAAAGTGGCGTCGGGAAAGGGCAGATCGCCGGCCGCGCCGTGGATGAAGGCGGCGCGCTCGCCCTGGTCGGCCAGCTTGGTCGCTGCCTGGGCCAGCATCGCGGCTGAGGCGTCCAGGCCGATGACACGGCCGTTGAACGTCGGCTCGGCCAGCAGGAAGAAGGGCAGCCGCCCCGTACCCGTGGCCACGTCGAGGACGAGCGGCGCAGGCCCATGCTTCAGCCGCCGGCTGAGGGGCCAGGCGACGAAGGCGCTCTCAGTGTCGGGGTCGTACTGCTTGATGGCGTCGTAACGCGTCGCCGCCAGGTCGTAGAGCCAGACGACGACGCGGTGGCCGAGAAACACCCCTTCGGTGCGGATGAGCAGCCAGTGGAGAAGCCAGCCCAGCCCGGCCAACAACAGCAAGACCGCCAGCGCGGCAGGGAGCCATGTCATGTTGGAATAGTATCAAAATGGACGGAGAGTAAGAACCTCACGCAAAGATCGCCAAGGACGCAAAGAACGCCAAGAAGAATCTTTCTTTGCGCTCTTTGCGTCCTTGGCGATCTTTGCGTGAGGTTCTTCTTTCTTACTTTCGTCCCCGCGCGCGGAGGAGGGCTTGCTTGACGGCCGGGACGCGCAGCAGCAGCAACAGCCCCACGGCCACGGCGAAGATCAACGGCTGGGTGTAAGCGTTCTTCACCAGCCACATGTAGTGGACGACGGCCAGGACGGCGATCAGGTAGACCAGCTTGTGGAGCACCTTCCAGCGCTTGCCCAGCCGCTTCTGCCAGCCCTTGGTAGACGTGACGGCCAGCGGAACGAGCAGCAGGAAAGCGGCAAAGCCCACCAGGGCGTAGCGCCGTTCAACAATCTCCTCGACGACGAGCGGCAGGATGAAGGCGTAGTCAAGGCCGATGAAGATCAGCAGGTGGAGACAGACGTACATGAACGCATAGAGGCCCAACGGCCGCCGCACCGTCGTCGCGTCCCTCCAACGGAAGAGGTAGCCGGCGGGCGTGCAGACCAACGACAGGGTCAGCAAGATGATCGCCGCCTTGCCCGTGCGCAGGATCATAGCCCGGATCGGCTCCGGGCCGAGCAGGCCGAACCAGTAGTCGAACAGCAACCAGGCCAGAGGGAACAGGCCTACAGCGTGATAGGCCACGCGCAACAAGCGCCGCCGCCCCTCCCGCGACAGTCGCGGCCGGTGCTCTGTTGTTCTCGCTTCAATCCGTTGGGTCATGCACGCCTCTCGTAGTAAGGCTCACGCAAAGGCGCAAAGGAGCCAAGGCGCAAAGAAGAAAAGCAAAGTCAAGCTCTTCCTTGCTTCTTCCTTAAGTGCGACTTGGCCTCTTAGCGCCTTTGCGTGAGTTCACCTCTCAATAATTCGTTACCAGGTCCAGGCCGCTATACAAAGACGCAACCTGTTCGCCATAGCCGTTGAACATCTGCGTCGGCCGTCGCCCCCCCTCGCCGATGCGCCGTTCGGTGGCCTGCGACCAGCGCGGGTGGTCCACGTCGGGGTTGACGTTGGCGTAGAAGCCGTACTCGTTGGGCGCGGCGGCCATCCACAGCGACCGCGGCATCTCGTCCACCAGATCGATCTTGACGATGGACTTGATGCTCTTGAAGCCGTACTTCCAGGGCACGACCAGGCGCAGCGGCGCGCCGTTCTGTGGCAGCAGCTCGTCACCATAGAGGCCGGTGGAGATGAGCGTCAGGTCGTTCATCGCTTCGTCCAGCCGTAGCCCTTCGATGTAGGGCCAGGGGAAAAACGGGCTGTTTTGGCCCGGCATCCGCTCCGGATCATAAAGCGTCTCGAAGCGGACGTACTGCGCGCCGCTCGTCGGCTCAACCTCGTTCAACAGAGCGGACAGCGGGAAGCCCAGCCAGGGGATGACCATCGACCACCCCTCGACGCAGCGCAGGCGATAGATGCGCTCCTCGGCCGTGAAGCGGGCGCGCAGGTCTTCAATGTCATAGGTGCCCGGCCGGTTCACCAGTCCCCCGACGGCCACTTGCCACGGTGACGACTGGAACCCTTCGGCCCGCCCGGCGACCGCCTCTTTGTTGGTCGAGAACTCGTAGAAGTTGTTGTAGCCGATGACAGACTCGTACTCGGTCAGCGGGTTGCCCTGTTCATCCGTCTGGCCGGCGATGACGACGGGTGCGGCCGTGGGGTCGGGGGTGATGCCGGCCGCCGCCTGGGCTTCGGCCGTCGCCTGCACGCGGGCCGCGCTGCCCGCGCCACTCAGGTCAGTCTTTGGCGCGCAAGCGGCCAGCGCCACCGCCCCGGCCACGGCCGCCGCGCCGCCCATGAACGCCCGCCGCGACAGGTACACCGACTGGGGCGTGATCTCTGAGGATGGAATGTCAATTCCGGTTTTCTTCTTGATGAGCATGTTTCACTCCGTGGTCAATACGCCGGGCGTCGGCCGCCGGCGACGCGCTTCGTGTGCATCTCACTACTGTATATACGCAGCGGCTCCCACTCCACATTGTATAATCTCTTTTCATTAAGCCACGCTTTACTAACCATTATCAAAAGCTTACAGGTCTGGGCGTAGGGCTTTCCCGAATACAATCCCTCCGGATGGACGAAAGGCGCGACAGACTTCAGATGGTGCGTCGCACGTTCTGAGGGGCGCTGCGCCTTTTTCCCGCCCCGTATCAAGAGTGGGTCGCACTTCAGGAAGTGCGACCCACCGACAGGCGTTCACGCTCCGTTCACACCCAATTCACGGCGGCCATACGGAATTCCCCCCGCCCGTCGCGTATCCTACCAACAGCCTCCTGGTCAATTCGGGGAGAAGGGACAGGTGGAAAAAGGTGGATAGGGAATATACGCTGCTTTTCCCGGACATCCTCCATCATCGTGATATGGAGGGCGTCCTGGTATTGGACAATCAAGGGAACGTTCTGTCGGCGAATCGGGCGGCCGAATCGCTGCTGGGGTATGGGGTTGGGCAATTGACGAACATCCACGTCTCTGAACTATGGGCCGGTGGCTATACTTGGCCGCGCCCCACCAATGAGCGGCCGCGCGCCCGCGAAGAGGAATTGACGCGCCGCAACGGCGAGAGCCTGCCGGTATCGCTATCCGTCGCCCAGTTGGGCGAGCTGGCTTCGCCGCCGGGCCAGACCGGCGACGCGCAACTACTGTCGTTTGTCAGCCGAACCGACGTGGACAGGCTCAACGAGGCCCTCGTCCACGCCCAGCGGCTGGCCGGCATCGGTACGCTGACGGCCAGCGTGGCCCACGAACTGACCAACCCGATCAGCATCATCACCGCCGCCTGCACCAACCTGCGTGACGAGCTGGACAGTGGGGAGTTGGGCCGCGAGGAGCTGGCCCGCTACGTCGAACTCATCGAGCAGAGCGCCTATCGTTGCGCGCGCATCGTCGAGGTGCTGCGCAACTACGCCCCCGACGCAGGCCACCATGGCGGCGAGACGGACAACAGCACAGCCATCGCCATCACCAGTCCGGCGGCGATCATGCAGGACGCGCTGATGATGGTCGAGCAGCAGTTCCGCAAGCAGGCCCGCGTCACAGTCGAGCTGGCGCAGGAGCCGGAGCTGCAAACCATCTTCTGTGACCACCACCGCATCGCCCAGGTGCTCATCAACTTGCTGACCAACGCCCGCGATGCCATGCAACCCGACGGCGGCGTGGTGCGCGTGCGCTTCTGGTCGCCCGACCCGGCGCGCGAACCGGCGCTGGCCGAACAACTCAGCCACCTGCCGGCTGCCCGCGCCAACGGCCACAGCCGACCCGACCTGTTCGCCTTCGCCGTCAGCGACACCGGCACGGGCATCGACCCGACCATCCTGCCGCGCATCTTCGAGCCGTTCTTCACCACCAAGCCGGTCGGCCAGGGCACGGGGCTGGGCCTCTACATCGCCGAGGGCATTGTGCGCCAGCACGGCGGCATCATCTGGGCCGCCAACAACCCCGCCGGCGGGGCGACAGTGACCGTCGTTTTGCCGCGCAAGGCATAGAAGTTTGGTTAGGTTTCGGAGTATGTGCTTTCTAACTTCGGGTTAGCGAATTTTCCCCAAAGCCCTCGTCACGCCTTGCTCTTGAGAGCAAACGATTAAATTGCTGTACAAAGAAATCGTAATAATATGGGTCGTGTTTGCGCTCAAGGATGAAAGTTGGATTCTCATCAAGAGAAACATGCTGATAGAGTTCTACGTACACACGACCGTTGGGCTTGTCTGGGTCAATCAAGAAAAGACCAAAGGATGGAACATACGGCAAATACCAAAGCGTCAGGCTTCCTCGTGCATTTGACAATGGTAGAAGCGCACGCAGCATCTCGGTTGTGGATGCAATTCGATTACGAATAAATTCGTCGCTAGTCTGCTTGTAATCACGCAATAGTGCTTGCTTTGGTGCATCACTTTCAGGGTCAATAATCAGGATTTGTATTTCGGCCCCTACCTGCAGCCGACGATCAATAATGCCTAAGTAGTCACGTACTGTCCGGTTAAGTGTAACACCGGCCAAGTAGATGGTATCTGCACTTTCCAGTTCTGCCGCCAGGTCAAGTCGACCAGCAATAAAAAATTCGTGGGCGCTTGCCCTGCCACGTATCTGCCGCTCCAGTATTTGCTTCAGCTCGACTATCTCCGCACGTGACGCGTCAACACTTTCTCGATTGTTAAACACACTCAGAGCCAACAGGGCAAGCGTTGCCAAAATACCAGCAGCAATAGCTTCATCTGAGACAATGCCAAGAACATCTAGAAGAAGTAGAACAAGTGCAACAACGAGAGTTAGGTAGACTTCGAGGTTGCGTCCTTGAGTGAGATCCTGAACAAGCTTTCTTAACCGGCGCATCAACTTGACCTAAGACTAGCTGGGTACATAACCTAGCGCATCATTATATAGAGTATATGCGCGCGTAAGCTAAATAACTTCGTATTCGAGTTAGGCCTCATTAGCACCCGTCACTAGACCCAGAAAGTACTCGTGCAGCCGCGTGTCGCCGGTCAGTTCGGGGTGGAACGAGGTCGCCAGCCAGTGGCCCTCTTCGGCGGCGACGGGTGTGCCGTCGGCCAGGCGGGCGATGACTCGGGCGTCGCCGTGGGCGGCCACCAGGCGCGGGCCGCGGATGAAGACGGCCGGGAAGGGCTCGCCGCCGTTCAGCCCGTCCACGTCGATGGGAGTGATGAAGCTGTCCACCTGGCGGCCAAAGGCGTTGCGCTCAACCTCGATGTTCATCAGCCCCAGCAGCGGCTGGTCGCGGCCTATTTCCTTGGCCATGAAGATCATCCCCGCGCAGGTGCCCCACACCGGCTTGGCGGCGGCGAAGTCACGCAACGGCCCGGTCAGACCGTAGGTGTCGGCCAGCTTACCAATCGTCGTGCTCTCGCCGCCGGGAATGATCAGCCCGTCCAGCCCGTCCAGCTCTGCCGGCAGCCGCACCTCGACCGCCTCGACGCCCAGCTGCTTCAGGATGTTGATATGCTCGATAAAGGCCCCTTGGAGGGCGAGGACTCCTATCTTCATAGGTGGCTTCTCATTTGCAGGGGAGCGGGGGAGCAGGGGTGAAGAATCTCCCCCGCTCCCCTGCCCCCCTGCTCCCCCGCGCTTCAGATCACCAGCCGCGCGTCGCGAGCTGCTGGTCGGCGGCCAGCGTATGCACGCCAATGCCGACCATCGGCTCGCCCAGGTTCTCGCTGACGCGGGCCAAAATCTCGGCGTTGCGATAGTGGGTCGTGGCCTCGACGATGGCCTTGGCCCGCCGCGCCGGGTCGCCGCTCTTGAAGATGCCGGAGCCGACGAAGACGCCGTCAACGCCCAGTTGCATCATCAGCGCCGCGTCGGCCGGGGTGGCGATGCCGCCGGCGGCGAAGTTGACCACCGGCAGGCGGCCGAGTTCCTTGGTCTCCTTCACCAGCTCATAAGGCGCGCCGATCTCCTTGGCGAAGGTCATCAGCTCTTCCTCAGGCATGTTCTGCAGGCGGCGAATCTCGCCCAGCACCGAGCGGGCGTGGCGCACGGCCTCGACCACGTCGCCCGTGCCCGCCTCGCCCTTGGTGCGCATCATCGCCGCGCCCTCGCCGATGCGCCGCAGCGCCTCGCCCAGGTTGCGACAGCCGCAGACGAACGGCACGTTGAAGTCGTGCTTGTTGATGTGGAACGCCTCGTCGGCCGGGGTCAGCACTTCGCTCTCGTCGATGTAGTCGACGCCGAGCGACTCCAGAATTTGGGCCTCGACGAAGTGGCCGATGCGCACCTTGGCCATGACGGGAATGCTGACCGTGGCCATGATCTCGCGGATCAGGCCGGGGTCGGACATGCGCGCCACGCCGCCGCTAACGCGAATATCGGCCGGGACGCGCTCCAGGGCCTGTCTCTTATACACATCTCCGAGCCCACGAGACCGTACTAGATCTCGTATGCCGTCTTCTGCTTGAAAAAAAAAACCACAACATCAACATGACACACACTACACAGAAGGTCCACACATATCACTAGTAGAACGTACAAGAATCCGCACCCAGCACCATGATCGAGGAGACAACGACAAATATAGCAAGACACTAACCTAGACTATG
>CALLZA010000939.1 GCA_937858165.1 uncultured Ardenticatenia bacterium | reverse complement strand
TTCGTAGATGACCATCTTCGTGCTGCCGACGACGGTGATGCGCCGCTGCTTCGACGGGTCGAGCCAGCTGGAGCGGATGTGGGCCAGCACATTGTTGGGGAAGGCCAGCGTGGTGTAGGCCACGTCTTCGATGCCTTCCTGAACGCAACTGGAGGCGTGGGTGCTGACGCTGACCGGATCGCCGCCCAGCAGATATCGCAGGATGGAGATGTCGTGCGGGGCCAGGTCCCAGATGACGTTGGCCTTGGTCTGGAAGAGGCCGAGGCTGGCGCGAATGGCGTCGACGTAGTAGATGTCGCCCAACTCGCCGTTGCGGATCATCTCCTTGAGGGCGCGGACGGCCGGATTGTATTCGAAAGTGTGGCCGACCATGAGGATGCGGTCGTTGGCCTCGGCCACATGGATGAGGTCAATGGCGTCTTCGCTGTTGAGGGTAATGGGCTTCTCGACCAGGACGTGCAGGCCGTGCTCCAGGCAATCGCGGGCGATGGCGTGGTGGGTGGCCGGCGGGGTAGCGATGACGACGGCGTCGAGGTTCATGGTGAACATCTCGCGATAGTCGCGCACCGCATACTCGATCTCTGGGAAGCGCTGCCGCATGCGGTTCATCGGCTCGACCTGTAGGTCGGAGACGGCGATGACGGATGCGCCAGGGTTTTCGACGAAGTTGCGAATAAGGTTAGGGCCCCAATAGCCGCAGCCAATGGCGCCAATGCGAAGGTCAGTCATGTTAGCGAGCACCTTTGCCGTTCATGGCGGCCGTAACCGTCATGACGATGATTTTGATATCTAGCCAGAGCGATTGCTGCTGGATGTATTCTACGTCCATGCGCACCATTTCTTCAAAACTGGTGGCACTGCGGCCCTTCACCTGCCACCAGCCGGTCAGGCCGGAGATGGTGCGCAACCGGTCGTGGTGGTGGGGCTGGTAGAGTTCCACTTCGTAGGGGATGGGCGGCCGGGGGCCGACGAGGCTCATGTGGCCGAGCAAGACGTTCCAGAGTTGCGGCAACTCGTCGAGGCTGGTGCGGCGCAAGAGGGAGCCAACGCGGGTTACGCGTGGGTCAGCCACCAACTTGTACTTGGCGTCTTCGGCCTGCTGGGCCGATTGGAGGGCGGCCATGCGCTGGTCGTCGCCGGCAATGTAGGCTTCGATGAACTGGCGATGGAGCGTTGACTTGGCGTCGGTGCGCATGGTGCGGAACTTGTAGATGGTGAAGGGTGTCTCTTCCCAAACCATCTGGCCGTTGCGCACGCGACGGCGCGCCGTAACACGTTCCTGGCGGAAGATGGCCGGCCCGGGCGAATCCCACTTGATCAGCAGGGCCATGAAGGCCATGAGCGGCAGCAGGAAGACCAGGGACAACGAAACGACCACCAAGTCCATGACCCGCTTGGCAACGAAGTACAGCTCATTCGCGGCTTCCTCGCGGGTGCCGATTGCCGGGCCGACCGACCACTGTAAGACTTCTTGCTCTTTCATCTTACTCAATTTCCTTGTCTACGGGAGGTTCCAATACATTGACCGGAATTGTGGGCCGGCGCAGTGCGTTCTACATCCATTAATAGCATCGGTAACTTACGAACGCCCTAACGGTTTCTTCACTGCGGGTCTGGGCTTGACCTTCGCCCATCATAGGGTGATCACCTTACGGCCCATGTTAAGGGGCCGCAAGGTCGGAAACGGGGGCGCTGCGCCCACTTTTCCACAAATACACAATGTTTTTACATTCAGAAGTGTTGTAATAACACAATAATACTTGTGTGTGAGTAGGTCTACTTTTATAATGTTTGCATAAAGTGTCCTCTGGGCCTGGTTAAACGTCAGCGACACAGCAGGGTGGGATGGAGAACCCGCGCCTAGCCAATCGGGTCGTTGGGCAGAGCTGCTGCCGGGCCATTTCTTTCCCCTGATACCGGAAGGAAGCCAAGAGGGCGTGTAGACAAAAGAAGTTCTATCAAGAGAATATGCCGCACTGGGTGCCGGATGATGACGGTGGTTCTTTTCGTTTACCTCCGTCACAGCCGGCGAGCGGTAGGTAGGGCCGGCCGGCAGGTTGGTCGTTGCCTGCCCGGTGCGAGCCACACGGAAGAGGAGTCATGGCCACAACCTATTACGTTTCCGCAGGGAACGGAAACAACAACAATTCGGGCAGCGACCCGGCGCAGCCGTTGCGCACGATTCAGGCAGCGGTCAACAAGCTGCAAGCGGGCGACAGCGTGGTGATTCGCGGCGGTGTCTATGCCGAGCGCGTATACATCCAGAAGCCCGGCACCACCGACGCGCCCATTCGTCTAGCTGCCTATGAGGGCGAACAGCCTATCATTGACGGTGCGAGTTTAAAGATTGTCGACGATACGGCTCTGGTGGTCATTCAGCAAAGCCAGGACGTAAGCCTGAGCGGGCTGACCATTCGCAACTCCGGCGGGGGTGGGCTGGCGGTCAATCAGTCGAGCCGCATCAGCCTTAGCGGCTGCACCATCGAAACGTGTCACGCTGGGGGAGTGCAGGCCAATCAATGTGAGACGCTGTTGATCGAAAAGTGCGCTATCCACGACTGCGCCCGGCGCTTTCTGGCCCATGGCCCAGGGCAACAGAATGTGGCTCTGTTGGTGAAGCGCGCCAGCGACGTGACCGTGCGCGAGAACCAGGTCTATGAGAACTCGGATCGCGGCATCCTGATCGCCACCGGTTGTCAGCGAGTAGTCGTCAGTCGCAACACCTGCTATGACAACCGCAATGGACAGATCGGTGTGGTGTCAGCGGTCGATGTCACCATCGACGCCAACCTGTGCTACCACACTGGACGGGCGGAGCATCTGGATTTGCAGGGTCGGCGCGGCGCGGGCATCACCAAGGGCGACAGTCTGCCTTATCGCGAGGGCGGCGCGTGGCACACGCGACGCCTGCGGATCAGTAACAACATTGTCGTCGGTTGCGGGGTCGGGTTCCAGACGAAGCGGGATGGTGGTTCGCTGAACGAATTTCTGTTCAGCCACAATACCGTTTTGAACAGCACGGACGAGGCCATCCACATCGGCTGGCGCGAGCGAAGCCGGAGCAGCTACTTCGAGAACAATCTGATCGCCTCTGACAACGGGGGCGGTATGGCGATGGTGCCGGTGGGGCGCGGTATTGTTTGGCGTCATAATCTGTGGTCTAGATTTCCCGGCTCAACCCTCTTCAGCCCGGCCAGCGACGTGATCGCGGAGAACGTCGGCCTGGTTAACATCGCTGCGCCGCTGACACCGGGCACTGTATCGGCCGATCCCTATAAGCTGACCGCGACCTCGGAAGCCATCAACCGGGGTCTGGTGGACAACAACGGCCATCATCTAGCCACCGACTTCTGGGGGGCCAAGCGTGACGACCGCCCCGATCTGGGCGCGAATGAGTATCCTGGTGGGGCAGGCGACGAGCCAACCGATGACCCTACCCTGCCCGATCCGGGCGTTCGCGTGACGGAAGGGTTGCAGGTTCTCTATACCTTCAAGGAAGGGCAGGGGCAGCAAGTGCGCGACGTCGGTGGCGTGGGCGAGCCGTTGAACTTGCGTCTGGCCGACACGAACCGCATCGTCTGGTCGGGGGGGGGGCTGGAGGTGAGGGGAGCCACGCTCATCAGCTCTGAAAGCCCGGCGCGCAAGGTGATCGCTGCCTGTCGCGCCAGCAATGAGTTGACACTCGAAGCCTGGATTCTGCCAGCCAACACCGATCAGGACGGGCCGGCGCGCATCGTGTCCATCTCGTCGAGTAAGACGGAGCGCAACGTAACGCTGGGCCAGGGGCTTTATGGCGACCAGTCGCCGGACCTTTTCATGGCTCGGCTGCGCACGACGCAGACGTCAACCAATGGCCTGCCGGCAGTGGTGACCCCACCCGGCGCAGCCGTGACGTCTCTGACGCACGTGGTGTATACGCGGCGGGCAAACGGACCGGCGACGCTCTACGTCAATGGTCAGGATCGTGGCGTACTGGACATCGGCGGCCCGTTTAGCAGTTGGGACGAGCGGATGCCGCTGTTGTTGGCCAACGAACTGAGCGAGGATCGGCCGTGGCTGGGAACTTACTATCTGGTAGCCATCTATGACCGCGCCCTGACGGCGGCCGAGGTGGTGCATAACTACGAAGCCGGGGCCGGCAACGACAGCCCGATCGTCGTTTCGTTTGGGCTGCTGTCCGGCCCGGCCCAAGGGGTGGCGCCCCACACTGTCGAGTTCGACTCCTCCGAGAGTTCGGCCGCGGCCGGCATCGCGGAGCACTTCTGGGAGTTCGGTGACGGCCAGACTTCCAATCGGCCCAACCCCAGTTACACCTATACCGAGCCTGGAGCCTATACCGTCAGCCTGACGATTACCGACACCGCCGGCAACACGGCCAAGGCCACCAAGGAAGGGTACATCGTTGTTGTCTCGTCGCCGATTCCGCCCTTGCCGGCGGAGTTTGCCCGTTTCGTGCTGGTAGACGTGGTGACCGCGGTCGTGGTGGGCTTCGGTTTGCAGTATCCGGACCTGCGTTGCACCGTGATGTGGAATGCCGACCCGGCGCACATGCTACTGTTTAACCATCTGGACGATATGCGCCACGCCTGCGAAGGGGAACAGGTAAAGCTCGTCTGGGTAGACAGCTTAGAAGTGGCTTAGCGCCAGCGGCTGGTAACGCGCCGTGAAAGATTAATGTGGTTACTTTGGGAAGAACACTATGGCTACTTACTACGTAGACGGTAATTCAGGCAACGATTCGGCCGACGGCAGCAGCAATCGGCCATGGAAGACGCTGGATAAAGCGGTTGAGCAGGTGTCGGCGGGCGATGAGGTGCGGGTTCGCACAGCGGTCTATCATGAGACGCTGCGCATCAAGACCAACAACACGACGTGGCGGGCCGACACGGGTCAGAAGCCAGTGATTGATGGACGGTATCACGATGGCTTATTCGATAACCAGGGCAACCTGCCCCACCCCGACGGGACGGGCAACTTCCTGCCCCAGTCCAGCACGGGCTCCATTGTCGCCATCAGCGCCGCCGGGTGTACGCTCGACGGCTTCACCGTTCAGAATGTGGCCGGCGGCGCGGTGGCCGTCAGCGCCAGCAACTGCACGGTTCGCAACTGCCGCGTTGACTTCACCTATGACTCGGCTATCAAGTCTAATACGGCCTCCGGATTCATCGAGAATGTTGTCTTTGAGAACAACATCTGCACGCGCATCAGCGTTCGCTACTACGATCCGTTGCGCGCCGGCAACGTCGAGGGCGTCAGCGGCGTGATGAAGATGGGGCGTACGCGCGACAGCATCATCCGCAACAACGTTTGCGCCTATGGCCATGGCGAGGGCATGAATATCGGCAAGGACAGCTATCGAATCCTGGTTGAGGGTAACGTTGTCCATACGTGCAGCCACGTGCATCTTTATATCAACCGCTCCAAAGATGTGACGATGCGCAATAACCTCGTCTACCATCTGTATACGCCGGACCTGATCGGCGAAGATGGCCGCGCGCCAGCCGGTATCGCCATCGGCGACGAGGATGCGTTCCAGGGGCAATGGATTCACAGTTCGGGCGGGCAGATCTACAACAATATCGTCGTCGGTCTCGGCACGCTGCTGTCCGTGCGCAACAACAAAGACGGCTACGACACACAGTTGGACGGCTGCTACATCGGCTACAACACGTTTGTGGGCCGCGAGAAGACGCGGGTGGCGCTCGGGCTGGTGGGCAATATGGCCGGACGGCCGCATCGCAACACCATCATCGAGAACAACCTCATCTATTGCGCACCACTGGTCAACATTGCCAACGGTGACCTAAGCGGCATTGCCTTTCGTAATAATCTATGGAGCGCGCAACCGGAAGCCGCGCTGCGCGGCGAGGGTGACCGCATCGGCGACCCGAACCTGGTTAACGTCGCCGCCGCATTGCGCGATAGCTTCCCCAGTCCTGACTCCGACATAGACCTCAACAACTACCGGTTGACCGAGCGCAGCGCGCTGGCCATCGGCCGGGCCAGTAACGGCTCGCGCCTGAACAACCTTCAGCCGCCGGAGATTCGCAAGGACTTCTTTGGCAGCAACCGCGACGGTCAGCCGGACATTGGCGCCCACGAGTACGATGGCGTGGCAGTGGCCCTGACGGCCAACTTTAGCATCGGCCCAGGCCAGGCAGCCGGTGTCACGCCACACGTCGTAGACTTCACCGATAAGAGTACGGGCGACCGGCCGATCGTCGCCCGGCTGTGGGATTTTGGCGACGGACAGACGTCTACGGAGACGAATCCCTCGCACGCCTATGAGACGGAAGGCGCGTTCGACGTCACCTTGACCGTGACCGACGACAGGGGCAACTCCGATTCGCTGACGCGTAGCGAGCTGATTACGGTCACGGAAGAAGAGGATTTTGTCATTGCCCAACCTTTCCGCCGGTTTATGTTGGTGCAGTTGGAGCCGGAAACGGCGCTGGCTTATGGCACCCAGTTCCCGGATATGAGCTGCGTGATGTTGTGGCACGAGCAGCCGTTCCACATTCTGACCTTTGCCAGTATGGAGGATGCCATACGCATTGTGCAGTCTGAGAATATGGAGTTGCGCTGGGTGGACACGAGCGACAACGGCGAGGCCGCGCCGGTATTCGTGGATGACGAAGAGCTAGAAGCGGCCCGCTAGTATCACTTCTTCCAGGCCGAAAGGTCGCGGTGGAGGAGTTGTTCGAGCGCGGCGATGTCATCGCGATAGAAGGCATTGAGGCGCTCTCGTAGCGGCGCGGGCATGGGCGGTGGCTCTTCCAGGTTCTGGTCACGGGCCTGGGCAATTGCCTGGCGGGCCTTATCGGGCAGAAGCGGATCGAGCACGCGCCGCAAGGGGTGCTTCTTCAGCTTTTCATAGAGCACGCCCAGCCGCCGGTTCTTCATCGCCCCGCCCTTGTTGCGGACGGTCAGGTTGGGCACGAAGGTGGCATCTATCTCTAGAAAGCGACAGATGTCGGCGTATGTGCCCAACGGATCGCCTTGCAGGTCGTCGAACAGGACTATCTTGATTTGCTCCGGCGCAAAGAGGGCGTACCAGCTCTTCAGCCACGCAGCGTAGAGGCCGTGGATCACAGCGTACTCGTCTTCGCCCAGCGCCTCTTCTACCGGCCGGGTCTCGTCGCCCAACCGCACCCCATGCCAGTAAATGGAATAGGCGCGCTTGACAGGCTGGCGCAGGCTGAACAGCAGCCGCGCGCCGGGCAGCCGGTCATAGATACCCTGCGGAGCGATGGGGCTGATCATGTAGTGGGGCGACACCTCGCCCACAACAGGCTGGTCGTCCGCCTCAGCAAAGAGGGCCACGTATTGCGCCCACGTCTTGACCGGGAAGTGGAGGCCGCGACCATTGACGTGGTCAGGGTTGTCGGTCTCATAGGCGAAGTAGCGCGGCTCCTTTAGCGGGCACATGTAGACCGCGGGGTGCTGCTTCAGATAGAAGTTGAGCGACGTTGTGCCGCCCTTCAGCGCGCCACCGATGATGAAGTTGGGCAGCCGGGTACTACTTTCGGCCACGGGCAGCGGGTTGCGGCCCTGATTCAGTGCGTTCATAGATACCATCTCATGCGCCGCCGTCCACGGTTGCATTCTGCCGGATAATGGGGATCATCGCGGTGGAATTGCCCGCGCTGTCTATCGCGCGGCTCAACGGCTCGCCCATTGCATCGCTAGCGTAGTGAGAGCGGCTTTCAATCCCGCTTACGACCGCACGGTGCAGAGCGGCGGGCCGTCGCAACCCGGAGAGATCGTGAACATCAAGCCCTTTGCCACCGAGACGTTCTTCGCCCGCTATGAGTTTAGCACCCCCCACCTCCTTTGCGCTTCCGACTGCGAGACGCTGACGACGGGCGAATTGCTGCGCCTGGCCGGCATGGACGCGGCCGACCTGCTGGGCCAGCGCCTCGGCTACACCGATTCGCAGGGCGACCCGGCGCTGCGGGCGGCCATCGCTGCGCTCTACGCCAACGTGTCGGCCGAGCAGATCGTCATGCTCGGCGCGCCGGAAGAGGGCATCTACCTGACCATGCGGACGCTGCTGGAGCCGGGCGATCACGTCGTCGCCCTGACGCCAGCCTACGACTCGCTGCTAAACTTGGCCGAGCACATCAGCGGCAACGTTACGCCCTGGCCCGTGCGGCCGACCCCCGGCGGTTGGGAGCTTGATCCGGCCGAACTGGCGCGGCTGTTGCGCCCCGACACACGGCTGGTCATCGTCAACTTCCCCCACAACCCGACCGGCTACCTGCCCGCGGCCGAGACGTGGGCGGCGCTGCTCGACATCGTGCGCCACCACGGCGCGTGGCTGCTGTGCGACGAGATGTATCGCGGGCTGGAGCGCGACCCGGCCGACGGGCTGCCGTCGGCGGCTGATACCTATGAGCGAGCCATCGTCCTGAGCGGCCTGTCGAAGGCCCATGGGCTGCCGGGGCTGCGCGCCGGCTGGCTACTGGTGCGCGACGCAACCACACGCGCCGCGCTGATCAACTGGAAGCACTACACCACCATCTGCCCGCCCGCGCCCAGCGAACGGCTAGCCCTGGCGGCGCTACAGGCCCACACGCCGCTGGTCGAACGCAGCCGGGGCATCATTGCCGCCAACCTGCAACTGGCCGAGGCGTTCTTCGCTCGCCACGCGGCGCGGTTCGACTGGCGGCCGCCGCGGGCCGGGTCGGTGGCGCTGGTCGGGCTGAGGGACGTGGCTTCGGCCAGTGAGTACTGCCACACGCTGGCCCATGAGGTCGGTGTGCTGCTGTTGCCGGGGCCCTACCTGGGGGCGGGCGACGATTGCGTGCGCTTCGGCTTCGGGCGGCTGGGCTTCGCGGCCGCGCTGGCGCGCTATGAGGCGTATTTGCTGGCCAGCAGGGGCGCGGGGATGTAGCGAAAAGAATACCCCTCTCTGCTGATGATCAGGACACACCTATGACTGGTTTACTCACCTTCGATGATCCCGACGCTCTGGCCGCCTGGCTGACCGCGGGCGGCGTACCCCTGGCCGATTGGGGGCGGGGCGAGGCCAAGACGGTGGGCGACCTGTGGGCCGAAGTGGCCTGTGGCGAGACGACGCTGGGCGACAATCCGCCGCGGCGGACGGTGAGCGTGGTGCAGGTGCTCATCCGCCGCGGCGAACGGGCGCTGACGGAGATCGAACAGGAGATGGCCGACGGCCGCCGCCGGGCGCGCGGCTGGCCGCCGTCGGAGAAGCTGAAGCGCGACGAGGACGCGCGGGACGCGGCGCGGCGCTGTCTGGCCGAGGAGTTGGGTATCGCCGTACCCCCCGATGCACTATGCGAAGGCGAACCGCCTTACGAGCACACCTACGA
>CALLZA010000938.1 GCA_937858165.1 uncultured Ardenticatenia bacterium | reverse complement strand
TTGTCTGCTTCTCTCTTCTCGTTGTTGTCTATGTTTTTTCTTTTATCTCTTACTTTTTAGTGTGTACTACTTATGCTGGCTCTGATGTTTTTTTGTTTTTAATGATACGGCGACCACCGAGATCTACACTAGATCGCTCGTCGGCAGCGTCAGATGTGTATAAGAGACAGCCCTTCGCGCGGCGCGTCTCGCCCGTATCGTGTCGATCGCATGAGGATGGGGAAACGAGAACAAAAAACTCGATGCATGGGCATCGAGTTGAGGGGTGACAGACCAATGGTTTCACCACGCAGTTCCCAACCCTTATCCACGAGGGCGTGAAACGCGTCGCAGGATGTCGACCTGGCTCATCGGCCGGCGGTCTGCCGGTCGAATTACAGTTGCGGGTACAGCACTGGCCTTGCCTTGCGCGAACAAGACGCACCAGTTTCGCGATTACGCCCTGCCTTCCGGGGCTGGGGCGACCTGAGACGGGTTTGCCTATTCAGTTGTGAATGCAGTCTAACAGATGCGTGTTGGGGCGTCAAACAACACCGTGGCGCGATTCTCCCGAATCGCGCTACTCGTCTACTTGCGCGCTTGGTGGCCGAAACCCGCTATAGAGCAGATGATCGGCCGCGCCAAAGAGCGACGGCTCGCGGCCCAGCCGGTCGTTGAGCGCCACCCACGCCTCCCACGTCTCGCCCGTTAGCTCGTTGATCGCCTCCTCATGACCCGCAACGATACCTTCGACGCCCTGCAACCCCAGCGGCGCGAAGCCACCCGCGGCCATCAGCGGCTCGATCTCCTCCGGCCGGGCGAAGTAGGGGTTGGGAAAGGCGCTGGCCTCATCGGCCAGGTTGGTGCCCTCTTCCAGCAGTTGCCGGAAGCGCTCCGGGTTATCCACAATCCACTGCGGCGAATGGATGGCTACGTCGCGCAAGGGCGCAAAGCGGGTGATGAAGGCGGCGAAGACGTAGCCGCCCGGTCGCAAGACGCGGTATGCCTCGCGCACGGCGGCCAGCCGCTCGTCGGCTGTCGGCAAGTGGTAGAGCGGCCCCAGCAGCAGCACGGCATCGAACCGTTCGGTGAAGTCGGCCGGCAGCGCCGTGGCATCGCCGCGAACCGGTGGCGGCAGGTAGATGCCCTCGGCCGTCGCCCGTTCCAGCGCCAGATCGAGGCTGCGCGGCGACAGATCGAGCAGCGTCACGCGATAGCCCAGCCGCGACAGGTGCAGCGCATAACGCCCCGGCCCGCCGCCCACGTCGAGGATGTGTCCCGGTGGCGACGGCAGATGCTCGACCAGCACGCGACAGGTCACGGCAAACTCGGTGCGATGGCGGGCCAGGCGCTCCCACTCCCGTTCCGGGTCGCGGTCGTAGTGTGCCTCAACCGGGTTCATTGCCACTCAAACTTAAAGCGTACGCCCTCTTCGCCGCGGATCTCGCGCCAGCCAAACTGGCGCAGGGTCACGTCCGCGCGTCGGCCGAACGTCCGTAGACGCGCGGCCATTTCGTCCGTGGCGAAGTGGGCCGCCTCATCGAATACCTCTGTTGGGCTCAGTTCCAGCTTGCGGGCGCAGTGGTGGTAGACGGCCAGGGCCACGTCGACGTTGTCCTTGTCGGGGATGGTGTGGTTGGCGATGAAACTGCCCACCAAGCCCAGCCGCCATGT
>CALLZA010000937.1 GCA_937858165.1 uncultured Ardenticatenia bacterium | reverse complement strand
ATTGATGACCTATGACGAATACATTAACAGTGATGTTGTTAAACAACAACGTGAAGATTTATATTCTTTGGTCTAAAGCTTTAAAAAGAGAAGAAAAATAGCCGGTGAATTAGTATTCACCGGCTATTTTTCTTTAATACAATCTTGCCCGCTTCCTTAATTCAGCAATCGGCATCGTTAGCATTCGCCCTACAGGCTCTTTACCTCTGTAAGTAATTACTTTCAATTGTTTGGCATCGATTGGTGCGGTCAATGTGGTCATGTATTTTGGATAGTATCTGTCGGGGAATGAATTGTCAAATGAATAATAGATATCCAGTCCTTCAACTTCAGTACTCAGATCAATCGTCAGTTTGTTATCGGCTACTGTGATATATATATGACTGTACGGTGTCGGTTGACATGTGTATGTTTTTTTTTTTTTCAAAGAAGAAGCCGGCATCCGATACCTAGTCCGGTCTGGGGGGTGCGGAGAGGTGTATAAGAGACAGGCGTTCACCTTGACCCGCCCGTGAAGCGGGAGGGGCGAGGGACGAGGGGCGAAGGGCGGGGCTCCAACGCCGCCTTGTCCGACCCGCTACGCCAGCTTTGGCGGTTCCGCTCTCACCTGGCGCGGCTGCGTCTGCTGCTGCTTTATGCGCTGGCCTGTTTCTGGGTGCTGGCCGCGGGGCTGCTGTGGCGGGGGGCCTTTGTGGGGGGGGGCGGGGCGGACCCCAAAACCGGGAAAGTGGGCGCACCCGCGGGCACCCCCCCCCCTTCCAGCGGCCCTGTTCCAAATACCCGAGACCCCACCCGAACCAACCACGCGCCGCGCCACCCCCCGCGGCCAACCCGCAGTTCGGGAGGGGGCCACACCCCCTCCTGGGGAGGGGGGAGGCGACACACGCCCGGGGGCCGCGGGGGGGGGGGGGGGGGGTGGGGCGGGGCGGGGGGGGGGGGGAGAGGGGCGTGGAGAGGGCGGGGGTGGGCGGGGGGGGTGGTTGTGGCCGGCGGCAGGGCGGGATGGCGGTGGGGGGGTTCCTGGGGGGGCATTGGGGGGGTGGGCTCGCCCGTTGTTTGGGCGGTGGGTTCTACGGCTGTCTGGGCGGGCGGGGGGGGTGGGGTCTCGGTGGCGGCCCCGCCGCAGGCGACCAGCGCCGTCAGGGCCAGCATGATCAACAGGATCAGGCTGAATTTACGCATGGGGTACCTCTCTTCTTCTCCTTGCACGGCGTTATGATGAATTTTCATAACGTCGCCAGTATAGCGCAGCGGGAGAGAGAGGCAAGTAGAAAAGAGTAGCACGCTGATTTTCGCTGATGAAGACGCTGATCCCGCTGTAAGGTTTAGCAGCGGGAATCAGCGTAGAAATCAGCGAAAATCAGCGTGCCATTCTTACTCCGGCAAGTGGAAGTTAGCGGCGAAGGCATCGTTGACGAAGCGCTCCAGGTCGTGGGCGAAGCGGTCGAACTGCTCCAGGTAGCGTTCGGCGTCGGGGGTCAGCTTCGCGCCGCCGCCGTGCTGGCCGCCGGTCTGCGTCGCCACGAGCTTATAGCCGAGGCGCGTCTCCATCTCGTGGATCTTCTGCCAGGCGACGCGGTAGGGGATGCCCAACGCTTCGGCCGCGGCGCTGATGGAGCCGGCGCGAGCCACGGCGCGCAGCAGATCGGCCCGCCACAGGGACAGGACGACCTGGCCGTCAATCTCGATCCAGAGGTTGTAGCGGGGTTGCACGATTACCTGGGTGTGTAGCGGCTGTTGCTGAAACGCTCCACCCAGCCTGAGAAGTCAACCACGTTCACAGCCGATCCTCCTCGCGCACGACCCGGAGAATGACCACTCGATACCTGGGCGATTTAGGAGAACAACACGCATCAATACCTCTTTTCGAGAGGGCTGTCGCAGGACTGTTTTCGATCGTAGCTATTTTCTGGTGAACCGGCAAGCGGGTGGCGGCCATGTTCAACCGGGGCATCGCGCGTGGAAGTCGCCAATCGGCCGCGAAAACTATTGTGGTTTGCCGAGGCTGCTTCTATAATAACTCCCATTCTTGGCATTTCGCACCTCCCGGCTATCGTCGCCCTTCTGTCCCGCGACCCCGGTGAGGGTAGGCCGGTTGCAGCGACCAGGTAATCGGCATGGAGGCTTTCTTTGGATACGCGCCCCGTTCCAGTCCGGGCGCGGGAGTCAGGGATCGGTTCAGCTTCTTCGATCGTGCCGAGGGAGTCATACGCCCATACTGCCGGTCGGACACAGGAGAGTTGCACCGCCTTACGTCCCGCTCGCCGCAACGCTGCCATTCTGCTGTTGCTGGCCTTCCTCTGTCTGTTCGTCTGGCCCGCGTCGGCCCAGGGGCCGGTCGAACGGGTTGAGTTGACGGAGGTTGACGCCCGCGCCTTCCCGGTCATGACGTTGCGCTTCCGGGCGCTGGACGCCGCCGGCCGCCACGTGCCCGAACTCCAGCGCGCCCAGGTGATGATCCAGGACGGCGAGACGCGCATCAACGACCCCGACGACCCCAACCCGCGCACAGCCGAGTCGCTGCTGGAAGAGGCCGCGCCGCTGACGGTGCACTTCGTCGTCGAGACCGGCATCAGCCTTGACGACCGCAGTTGGACGGCGGCGCGCGAGATCATTCGCAACTTCGGCGGCTGGATGGGGGAGGGCAACACGCATGTGGCCGTGTCGCTGGTGCAGGGGAGCGAACTGGTACCCTTGATTGAGCCGACAACCGACGCCAACGCCATCGCCAACATGGCCCACGAGGCCAACCCCAGCCAGGGCAGTCTGGCCGTGGCCATGCCCGCCCTGACCGGCCTGCTGGACGATATGCAGCGCGAAGCGCCGGGCCAGGCCCAGGCTATTGTTTTCCTGACCCGACAGCTGGAGTCGAATATCGGCTATAACACGCTGGTGGCCCGGTCGACCGAGCTTGGCATCCCCATCTACACCTTCCTGCTTCGCCCATCGCTGCGCCCGCAGGTGGCCGGGTCGAACGGCGGCACGCCCACGCCGCCGCCGCTGGATGAGCTGGTGCGTGACCTGGCCAACGACACCCGCGGCCAGTTTGTCCTGATGGACGACAACGCGGCGACCAATATGCGCGGCGCCTTCGACGACCTGGCGCGGCGCGGCCAGCAGTACAGCATCGTCTACCGTGTGGGCGACAACCAGTCGGGCACGCGCACCGTGACGCTGACGCTGCCCGGCGCGGCCGGCCCGGTCAGCGACAGCAGCAGCTACGACTTCGCCGTCCAGCCCCTGCGCGTCACCATCGATAGCCCCACCACGGGGGCCATCATCGACCGCCCGGCCCCGGCCGAGGGGGAGGCGGCCCTGGCCGATCCGATTCGGGTGCATGCCACGGTTGACTTCGGCGAGAACCCCGCCCGGCGCGTCCTTTCGGCCGACCTGCTGGCCAACGGCGCCGTGGTGGCCACGCTCGATCAGGACCAGCTGTTGGGTCAGGTGAACAGCGACATCGTGCCGCTCGACCTGTTCTGGGACATGGCCGACCGGATCGCCGCCGAGGAAATGGCGTACACGCTGGCCGTGAGGGTCGTGGACGAACTGGGCGAGAGCGGCATCAGCGAATCGGTTGGGGTCACGGTGCGCATTGCGCCGGGGACAACGATCCTGGTGGACGGAACGCCCGTTGTGGTGACAGCGACGCCCGGCGCGCCGCAGCCTACGGCGACGCCCATTCCTTGCTTCAGCCCGTCGCCATTGTGCGAGCGCGTCGAGCGCCCCATTCGCGCCAATCCAGTCGCGGCCATCAGCCTGCTGGTGGCCCTGCTGGCCCTGCTTCTGGCGGCGCTGATGTGGATCAACCGCGGCAAAGCGCCGGTGCAGCGTCTGACGCAGTCGGTGCAGCGCGGCATCGACCGGCTGACCAACCGCTACCGCCGCACCGAAGTGCGCGCCTATCTGGAGCTTCTGGCCGGCGACGGCGACGTGGGCCACCGCTACGAGATCTATGGCGACACGCCCATCGGCCGCTCACGCCAGAACGCCGAACTGCTCTTCCAGCAAGAGACGGAGAACAGCCCCATCAGCCGCCTGCACTGCACCATCACCGACGAAGAGGATCACTTCATGCTGCGCGACGAGGACAGCGCCAACGGCACGTTCCTCAACGGCGAGCGCCTGACCCCCGTCGTAACCTACCGGCTGAAGGACGGCGACGTTATCGAACTGGCGCGGGTGGAGCGGGGCGGGGTGCGGTTGCGCTTTGAGCTGGCCACGGTCGAGGACACGCTGCCGCCGCCCAACATGGGCTACACGTTTGTCGACGGCCAACTGGGCGGCCGGCCGGACGGCTCCCCGCCCGCCGCGGATGGTCAGGGGGAGAGCCGCTTTTGAAAGGGACGCGCCTCTATAACGACCGCTTCCGGTTGGAAGAGGAGATTCGCAGCGGCGGCTTCGCCACCGTCTGGCGCGCCACGGAGGTCGGCCACGACGTGCCCCTGGCGCTGAAGATCGGCCGCGTCACCGACGACCCCGATCTCAACCGCTCGATCATCAAAGAGGCCGAACTGATCCAGCGCCTTCAGCACGCCAGCATTGTGCGCCTCTTCCTCTTGCCGCGCGACGACCGTGCCCCGGTGGCTTACGCGCGGGCTATCGAACTGCCCGGCCATCCGTTCTTCTTTGCCATGGAGTACCTATCCGGGGGCACGCTGGGCGACATGATGAAGGAGTTCAAGAAGTTGTCTCTGCCCGAGGCGGCGGCCATCGCCCTGAGCGTGGCCCGCGCCCTGGACCACATGCACCAGAAGAACTACGCCCACAACGACTTGAAGCTGGAGAACATCGTCTTCCGCTACCCCGTCGTTGCCGGACAGGCGTATTCGCCGACGTTGATCGACTTCGGCATCGCCACGCGCACCCGGCTCCAGGCCGCGGCCGGGTCGATCTACATCATGTCGCCAGAGGTGCTGGCCCAGGCCAAGATGCTGGCCGCGCCGGAGATCGTTGGCGCGGTCGATCACACCAAAGTTGACGTGTGGGGCATGGGCGTGTTGCTCTATCAGATGTTGGGCGGCCGGCTGCCGTTCGAGGGTCGCGATGAGCGCACCGTTACCAGCCGTATCCTGAAGTCGCGCCCGCAATCACTGCTGGAGCTGTCGAAAGACGTTCCGGCCGAAATCGACAACGTGATCATCGACGGCTGTCTGGCCAAAAATTCGGCCTACCGGCTGTCGCTGGTCGAACTAGGACAGATCTTGCGCCGCTGGGGCGAGGACGTGGTGGCCTCGCGCGATTTCAACCCCGGCCGCAAGCGCCGCTTGTGGTAGCTCCGGCCGCGCGCTTTGCGCCGGAACCAGGTGAAGTATGGCCAAGCAACAGGCAACATCGAAAGAGTCCATGGCCGGCGAAGCGGCAACCGGGGTAGCCCCCGCGGCAACCGGGGTAGCCACCCATATCGGCGGTCGTCCCAACCTGGAAGACCGCGCCCGGGCCGAGACGCTGCGCACCGCCGGCGGGCTGACGCTGACCGTGGCCATGGTCGCTGACGGCATCGGCGGCAACGTGCAGGGAGAGCGAGCGGCCGAACTGGCCATTGAGACCGCCTTCAACGACATCCGGCTCTCGACCATCGCCAACGCCGTCCAGTTGCCGCTGCTGCTGAGCCAGGCGTTGCAGCGGGCCAACACGGCCGTCTTCGAAGAGGGGCGGGCCGACCGCTCGCGGCGGGGGGTGGGCACCACGGCCGGGCTGGGCGGCGGCCCCCACCCGTTCCTTTTAACCCTCTTCCAGCCCCCCGGAACCGAACAGGACCCGGTTGCCGTCTTCTTCCTTTCAAAAACAACAAAAACACACAGACACTATCCAGGTGTTGTCGAGTCAGCATTGTGGACGCAACAGTATTATATGCGTCTGTATAGTAGTGGTATTATGCTGAATAGCACGTTAACATATATGA
>CALLZA010000936.1 GCA_937858165.1 uncultured Ardenticatenia bacterium | reverse complement strand
GCGACAACGGCAAGGGGTGCGACAGGGCCCAGGAGTTTCCCGGCCACCTGGGACTCAAGTCGATGCGGGAACGCGTCGAGCGGGGCGGCGGCCTGCTGACCATCGCCAGCGGGCCGGCGGGGGGGACGCGCATCGTCGGGAAACTGTAGGGAGTAGGGAGTAGGGATTAGCGAAGATCGCGTCTTCCTAATCTCTACTCCCTAGCCCCTCTCTTTACGGTATCTCCGCCGTCAACGAATACGACAGCGGCCCCGCCGCCGCGTCGCTGACGATGACGATGCGATAGTCGCCCGTCGCGTTCAGCGGCGCTTGGGCCCCGGTAATGTCCGTGCCCAGGGCGATGATCTGCCCGGCGGCGTCATAGACGTAGACCCGCGTCCAGCCCGTCGCCTCGACCACGCCGACCGACACGTTCAACACCTGCCCGGCCAGGCCGCGGATGAGCCATGTGTCCTGGTCGCCGCCGAACGGCAAATCGCCCTGGACCGTGGCCGACGTGGCCCCCGGCCCGAACTCGATGCGCGTGGCGTTGCCCGCCGGCAGCGGCGGCACGTTGACCACCAGCGAATAGCTGACCGGCCCGGCCGTCGTGCTCAGGGCGATGGTGTAGTCGCCGGTCGTGACGGCCGCCGACCCCAGGCTCGTCGGCGCGCGACCGAAGTTGATCGGGTTGCCGGCCGGGTCGCTGATGCCGATCTGGACGTTGCCCGGCGGGTTGTCGTTCAGGTCGGTGATGAGCGTCTGCCCGGCGGCGATGGCAATGACGTAAGTCGCCGCGCCGCCGGCCGGCAACGTGCCGTTGAGTTGGGCGCTGCTCTGTCCCGGCCCAAAGCTGATCCGCGTCGGCGCGGGCGGCGGGTTCAGCGGCGGCACGGTGACCGTCAGGGTGTAGCTGACGGCCGGCGCGGCGTTGAAGTTGCTGACGTCGATGAAGTAGTCGCCCGCCGTCGTCGCCGTGGTCGATGCGCCGGACATGTCCGTGCCGCTGCTGATGAGTTGGCCGGCCGCATTGCGGATGTAGATGTTGGTCGCCGCCGGTGGGCTGGCAAATACCCCGACCTGGATCGTCTGCCCCGCGGCCACGTTGACGACGTAGCTGTTCAGATCGCCGCCCGCGGCCAGCGAATCCTGCACCTGGGCCGACGACTGGCCGGGGGCGAACTGGATGCGCTGCGGCGTCACCGGGCCACCGGCGGCGGGGATGATCACTTGCAGCGTGTAGGCCACGGCCGGCGCGCCCGAAGCCGTGGCCAGATTGATCTGGTAGTCGCCGGTGAAGGGCAGGGCCGACGAGATGCCGACCGTGTCCGGGTTGCTCGCCAGCACGCCGCCGCTCCCGTCCAGCAGTTGGACGTTCATCTGCCCCGCCGGGTTGGCGATGGTCTGGACGGTGATCACCTGCCCGGCGCTGACGCGCAGCAGCCACGTGTCGCCGTCGCCGCCGGCGGCCAGCGCGCTGCTGACCACGGCCGACGTGGCCCCGGGGGCGAAGTTGATCCGCCCCGAGCCGCCCGGCGGCGGGCCGGGGTTGACCGTGGGTGGGACAGCCGTCGCTGGTGCGGCTGTCGCCGCCCCGGCAACCGTGGCCGAGGGGGCGGCGGTGATCGCCAGCGGCGTCGCGCTGCTGGTGGGCAGGGGGACGGCCGTGGCCGCCGTTGACGTGGCCGCCAGGGTGGCCGTGGCGGCGATGGCCGTCGCGTCGTCGGGCGGCACGAACGTGACGCCCGCGTCCGTCTCCACCGGCGTCGGCAGGGCCACCTCCTCGCCGCGCCCGCGGCAGGCGGCCAGAAAGAACACGATAACAGTTAGACCGAGAAAAAGGGACAGACCTCTGCGAAACATCCTTTCTACTCCCAACGGCTACGCGCTCACCGATCGGCCGCGCGACAACGACGCAACGTTGGCAGTATACTCGTTTTGGGTTGGGCGTCTGTTAAGAATGATACAAAAGGGGCCAGGTTCCAGGGGCCAGGGAAGAGCGCTCTTCCCTGGCCCCTGGAACCTGGCCCCTGCAACCTAATTGATGGCGTAGTAGAGCTGCGCCACAATTCCCCCCGCCTCGGCCGCGCGCTGCGCCGCTTCGCCGTGGAGGAACTCGACTTGCGTCCCGGCGCGAACGGCCTGGAGCAGGATCGGCTCGATGATGTCCGACTCGGCCGGGTAGGGCAGGGCCAGCAGCCGCACCGCGCCGCGGTCGAGGGCGTGGCCGACGGCCGTGTAGCCGGTGGCCCCGCGGCCGCGCGCGCCGGCCTGGCGGATGATGTCGGTGACCAGCGCCGCTTCGTACTCGCGCTCGGCTTGCTCGGCCGTCTCGGCGATGCGCTCGGCCACCTCATGGGGGGCCGACTCAACGGGGATTGGCAGTACGGCAATGACCTTGTCCTTCACCGAGGGATGAACCGACCCCAGCACCGCGTGGGCCAACTCCATGTTGCCGCCCAGCACGATGCGCCCGACGTCGGGCGACTTCATAAAGAACTTGTCCACTTCGTTGGCCGCGTTCTTCACAAAGCGGCGGGTGATGTCGTCCTGGCGCTCCTTGTTCTGCTGCGACTCGCCCGCCTTGCGCAGCAGGCGCAGCCACGCCTGATCGGACACAACCGTCCGGTCGGCCGCCGAACGGCCGAGGGCCAGCCGCAACACGCGCACGTGGTCTTCGCCGAAGAGCAACACGCTGTGCTGCTCATACTCGTCTATCGCCCAGAGGAACTCCTGGATGTGAGGCTTGCCGTAGTAGCTGGCGCTGTCGAGCCGCACCGGCAGCTCGAAGCTGTACTCGCTGCCCGGGCTGAGGAAGAGGACGAGCGTCTTGCCTTGCGGCCGATAGCTGGTCAGGTACTTCTCCAGCCGCTTGCGCGTGCGCGCCCAACCCTTTTCCGGCGACTCGTCGCTCAGGCGGACGCTCTTCCACTGCTTGGCCTGCGCTGGGTCCAACCCGGCCTCGACGTGGGTGATGGCGTTGTTCAGGAACGTGCGCCAGGCGGGCGTTTGAACCTGGTTGCCGGGGTCAGACGGGTCGGTCATCAGATAGAGCGACAGGTAGGCGTCTTGCGCGTGTCCGGCCGCGTACTCGGCAAATTCGCGCAAGTCGTCGATGAGTTGTTGGGTCATGGGTGTTGCTGATCTCCTCAGTGTCGGCCGTCGGCCGCGATGTCACAATGTCAGTCTCGCCAGTATACCACAACCCGGTGCATCGCACTCCCGGTGCATCGCACTTTCCGAAGTGCGTTGCACCTTCCGGATAGACTCGCCAGAAAGTGCGACGCACGGGCAAAAAGAACGTGCCGGGCACTTCGGAAAGTGCCAGGCACGAAGCACCATGCTATCATTCCTAATTCCTAATTATGCTTGACTTAATCGCCTTCGACGCCGACGACACCCTCTGGCACAACGAGGACCTCTACCAGGACGCCCGCGACGAGTTCCGCGCCCTGTTGGCCCCCTACGCCCCACCGCCCGACCTGGACGACATCGTTCACGCAACGGAGATGCGCAACCTGCCGACTTACGGCTTCGGCGTCAGCAGCTTCACCCTGTCGCTGATCGAGACGGCCATCGCCGTCACCGACGGCCGCGTCACCGGGGCAGAGATCGACCGCCTGCTGGCCATCGCTCGGCGCATGATCTGGGCCGACATCCGCCTCATCGACGAAGTGGAAGATACTCTGGCCGCCCTCAGCGCCGACTACCCCCTGCTGCTCATCACCAAGGGCGACCTGCTGCACCAGCAGGACAAAGTCGCCCGCTCCGGCCTGGGTCGCTACTTCAGCGGCGTCGAGGTCGTCAGCGACAAGACGGCCGCCACCTACGCCGACATCCTGCGCCGCCGCGGCGTGGAGCCGGCGCGCTTCCTGATGGTCGGCAACAGCCTGCGCAGCGACATCCTGCCCGTGGCCGAGATCGGCGGCCACGCCGTCTACGTCCCGGTTGAAGTGGCCTGGGTCTATGACGTGGTCGATTTGCCCGCCGGGCTGCCGGGGACGGTGCATCGGGTGGGGCGGGTAGGGGAGGTGGTGGCGTTGGTGCGGCGGCTGGCCAGCCGGGGCTACTGACTAGCGCGCACAACCAGGTCGCGATAGGTTACGGCCACCTCGTTCCGCGCGCCGCGCAACCCGGCGGCAACGAAGACGTTGCCCGGCTCCGTCTTAATCGATAGGTCTACCTGAGCCACCGGCTGCCCGTTGATCGTGATCACACCATATGGCCCGACGGCCAACAGGCGCAGGTGGTTCGTCTGGCCTGCGCCTAGAGCTAGCGGGGCCAGACCTGTGATGGGCAGCGTGTCACCGGCACCTGTCGGGTTGCTAGGAGTTTCGCTGCGATGCATCAGATTCCACGTCCCGTCGGAGGCGATACTCAGGCGAAAGTGGCTTGTGTCGCTGTGGCGGAAGGCGAAGCCATAGTCCCACACCGGCGCATCGGGGGTGACGAATGTGGCCTCGATGATGAAGTCGGTCAGCGGCCCGGCGATGAGCTCGACCGCCGGTCTAATGTCGGTCACCGGCAGCTCACCCGTTAGCGGCCCGGCAAGGGGCACAAGCAGGGTGTCGGCCGCGGTCAGTGTAGCCGCGATGTCGGGTGTCGCCGTCGGCGGAACGGGCGTAAAGAGCACCGCTGTCGGCTGCCCCCCTCCGCCGACGCCGGCCGGGGTGGCCTGGGGCACAGTTGGCGAGTCGTTGATGTTTGTCAACAGGACGATGACGGCTGCAATGGCTGCCAGAGCCAGGAGTCCGACGAACAACTCCATGCCATCCGATCCGCCGCTTGATGTGCCACTTGATTGCGAGCGTATGGTTCCGGCCAGGGCGATGCGCAAATCGGCGACGGAGGCAAAGCGATCCTCGGGACGAACGGCCATGGCCCGCTGAGTGACGTCGGCCAGTTTCCGCGACACGCGGGGGTTAATGACGTCGGCGCGCTCAACGACAATCCCGTGTTGTCGGCGATCGTTGCCGCGAGGCGGTTGACGCCCGGTGAGCATGTGGTAAAGCGTCGCACCAATGCCGTAGACGTCGGTTTGTTCGTTGACTATATCGCCTGGGCCATATTGCTCTGGAGCGGCGCGCCGGTTAGCATTCAGCGCGGCGTCGCTTCTCATCCGGAGTGGTTGATCAACGTGGGTCGTGCCATAGTCGCGAACGATGGCACGCTCTCGCCCTTCGCCGTCCTTCCACAGTTTGATAGCTGCCGGAGTGATGTGCTTATGGAGCAGGCTGGGCTGGCTTCGGTGCATATACTCCACCGCATGGCAGACCTCGATCATCCGGGCGACGGCCTCGCGGGGATCAGGCAAAGTATCTTGGTTCGCCAGCCACGTTTCCAGGGTCGGCCCGTCGATCCATTCGAACACTTCCCAACTGCCGTTGCCTTCCCGTGACCCAAAGCCGCCGAACCACTGCCCGTACAAGCGCCGGGCCAGATTCGGATGCTCAACCGGGTGAGAGATGACATACTCAAAGTGCACCCGAGCCTCGCTGCTGATACTGCGCGTGTTCTTAAGGAGGACGGCTGTACCTGTTGTCCAGTCCTTGCCTTTGTAGAGCGTGCAATAGCCACGGTCTTCCAACGCTTCGATTATTTCATAGCGCTCGGCGATGACATGGCCTCGTAGGTATGTGTGCTCCATCCTGGATTCTCCGGTCGTCTGCGTAATTCCCGTAAGGCACCGGCAACCAGTACTGACACGAACTGTCCAGTCGGTCGCGACCGACACAACTGCTACTGCCGCCTATTGTGCCACGGCCACGTCGGCGCTTATAGTGAGTATTGTCACCCAGGTCAGGGAAGAACGTCACCCCTTTCGCCCCATGTTGTCGCCCTTGTCGGCCTAGGCAGACTAAACCCCGGACCACGGACCCCCACCTTGTATCTTTACTCACAAAAACATACACAAAACCATATAACAAAACACCCA
>CALLZA010000935.1 GCA_937858165.1 uncultured Ardenticatenia bacterium | reverse complement strand
GGGTTTCAACCCATCGCGAGAGGCCGACAGTGTATGGGCTGATTATTTTGTTACTCTCTTACAACTCTCTTACAACGCGTTTGGCGTAGCAGCCGGCGGATTGATCCGCCAGGGCAGAACGCGATAGCCGCATTATTTTGTTAAACTCCATGAACCCGCCGGGCTTGGTCAGTCGGAGTCAAAATATTCTCGTATCACCCCCGCCACCTCATCAACCGCCCCCTCCGTCAAATCAGGATACATCGGCAGCGACAGCACTTCGGCCGCCGCCGCTTCCGTCACCGGCAGGCTGTCGGGGCTGTAGCCAAGATGGGCGTAAGCCGGCTGGCAATGGACAGCAACCGGGTAGTGAACGCCCGTGCCGATACCGCGGGCATTCAGATAAGCGGCCAGGGCGCCGCGCGCAGCGGAGCGAATGACGTAAAGGTGATAGACCGGGGTGTCGTCCGGCCGCGCGGCGGACAGGGTAATGGGCAGTCCGGCCAGGGCCGCGTCGTAGCGCGCCGCCAGCCGCCGCCGCGCTGCGTTCTCCGCGTCCAGGTGGCGCAGGCGGACACGCAGGATAGCCGCCTGTAGCTCGTCCAGCCGGCTGTTATACCCCGCCACGTCGCTGACGTAGCGCTCGCGCCAGCCGTACTGGCGCAGCAGACGCAGTCGCTCGGCCACCTCCGGCCGGTTCGTCGCCACCGCCCCGCCGTCGCCCAACGCGCCGAGGTTCTTGGTGGGGTAGAAGCTGAAGGCGGCGGCGTCGCCCAATGTGCCGACCCTCTGCCCCCTGTAGCGCGCGCCGTGCGCCTGGGCGCAATCCTCGATGACCAGCAGATGGTGAGCGCGGGCCACAGTTAGCACCGCGTCCACATCGGCCGGCGCGCCGTAGAGGTGGACAGGGATGATGGCCCGCGTCCGGGAGGTGACGGCCGCCGCCAGTCGCGCCGGGTCGAGCGTGTAGGTTACCGGGTCAATGTCAACGAAGCGCGGCGTGGCCCCGGCCAGTTCGATGGCCGCCACCGTTGCCACGGCCGTATGGGCTACGGTGATAACCTCGTCGCCCGGCCCCACGCCCAGCGCCCGCAGCGCCAGCAGTACAGCGTCCGTGCCCGAGGCCACGCCCACGGCGTGCTCGACGCCCAGATAGGCGGCGAACTCGGCCTCAAAGGCGCTAACCTCCGGGCCAAGGATATACCAGCCGCCGGCCAGGACGCGTGCTGTGGCCGCGTCGATCTCTGCTTGCAGCCGGCGATAAGCGGCCTTGAGGTCAACGAGGGGGATGGATGGGGTCATGGGGCTGTTACCAGTCGATGGGCCGGCGATCCTGAAAGAAGCCGCCGGTCGGGCCGGAGTCGGGCAGCGTCGCCAGCCAGACGATGCTGTCCGCTCCCTGTTCGACACTGCGCGAGGCGTTGGGGCCACCCATGTCGGTGCGCACCCAGCCGGGGCAGACGGAGTTGACCTTGACCGCCCGCCCCGCCTCGGCGGCCACGGCGCGCGTCAGGGCATTGAGCGCCGCCTTGGAGATGGCGTAGGCCGGGGTGTAGCCGCCCATCGTGCTCAATTGGCCCGACTCAGACGAAACGTTGACCACGCGACCGTAGCCGCGCTGCCGCATCCCCGGCACAAACGCCCGGCACAGGTGCAGCGGCCCGTAGAGGTTAGCGGCCAGCGTCGCCTCGAAGGTTGCCAACGGTACGTCAAGGATGTTGAAGCGCTCGTCCAGATAAACGGCGGCGTTGTTGACCAGTACGTCGAGGCGGCCGTAGCGCCCCTCAACCCAGACTCGCGCCGCCTCGGCTGCCGCCGGGTCGCTGACGTCAAGCGGGAAGAACGCCACGTCCAGCCCCTCGCCGGCCAGCCGTTGCGCCGCTGCCTCGCCCTTGCCCGGGTCACGGGCCGTCAGCACCACGCGCAGCCCCTGCCCGGCCAACTGCCGGCACACCTCCAGCCCAATCCCGCGATTGGCCCCGGTCACCAGGGCGATTCGTTGGTCAGTCATACTTGCTACCGAAGAAGGAAGTAACCACAGATTACACAGATTCCACAGATTTAAAGAGAAATCTGTGTAATCTGTGGTTACTATCTTTTATACATAGTGATCCAGGTTGGCGCGGAAGTAGTCGACCTGTCTCTTATACACATCTGACGCTGCCGACGAGCGATCTAGTGTAGATCTCGGTGGTCGCCGTATCATTCAAAAAAAACAAAAAAAAAAAAAAGAACAACAATGAAGAAGAAAAACATACAGCAAAAAAATATAACAAAGAAAAAGACACAAGTAACAGAGAAAGTAGA
>CALLZA010000934.1 GCA_937858165.1 uncultured Ardenticatenia bacterium | reverse complement strand
CGGGCCGTCGGAGCCGCGGATGCTGCCGGCGGCGTTGGCCGGGCGCCCAGCCAGCCGCGGGGCGTAGACGGCGTCGTAGCCGATGGCCCGGTCGCGCCCCTCGAACGGGGCGACGAGGCCGATCTTGATCACCGGCCTGACCGAGGCGCAGCCGAGCAGGAGGAGAAGAAGAGGGACACAGAGGAAGAAGCGCTTCCTCTGTGTCCCCCTGTCCCTGTGTCTTTCCTGCCTCTGTGTCACTCTGTGTCCCTCCGCCGCTTATTGACAGCGCGTGACGTTGGCGAGGTGCTCTTCGTAAGTGACGCTAAACGCATGTGCCCCGGGCGTGGCCGCGGCGCAGTCGAGGACGAAGAAGAGGTAGTCCACGTCAGCCGGGTTGGCCACGGCCAGCAGCGAGGCGAGGCTGGGGTTGCTGATGGGGCCGGGCGGCAGGGTAGGGACGAGATAGGTGTTGTAGGGGGAGTTGACCTGTAAGTCCGCGGCCGACAGCGGCGCTTTCCACCACGTGCCGTCGACAAAGCCCAGCGCATACTGCACCGTCGGATCGGCCTGCAACGGCATCCCCGCCGCCAGCCGGTTCAGGAAGACGGCCGCCATGAGCGGCTTCTCTTCGACCAGCACCGCCTCGCGCTCGATGATCGACGCCAGAATGACCGCGTCGCGCAGCGAGAGGCCGAGCGTGCCGTAGGCCTGGCGCATGGCCGGGGTCACCTGGGCGTCGAAGCGGGCCAGCATCAGGTCGACCAGGGCCGCGGCCGTCGTCTCGGCCGTAATTGCGTAACGGTCGGGGAAGAGATACCCCTCCAGCGACGCGCCGTCGGGCAACGACGCCAGAAAGCCGTCGCCGCCGGTCACACCGCTGCGCGAACGCACGATGTCGCTGAACGCCTCGCCGTCGATCTGCGCCGCGCCGACGACACTCAGGTAGTTGGCCATCTCCTCGCTGCGCCAGCCGGGCAAAAAGCTGAGTTCCAGCGTGCGCGAGCGACCGGAGCCGAGCGCCTCGGCCAGTTCGGGGATGGTGGCCTGCGGATCGAGCTCGTACGATCCGGCCACCAGCCCGCTGTCGAGGCCGTAGTAGCTCAGGTAGTTGAGGAATAGCTCGGTGTCGTTGAGCAGCCCGGCGGCGCGCAGGTTCTCGGCGATGGCCGTCGCGCCCTCGCCCGGGGCGATGGTGAAGGCGACCGGCGACGCGCCACCACCGGCCGGCCCCGCCAGCTCGGCGGCGTGCTGCGACAGGTAAAGCTCCAGATAGGCGCGGCGGACGGGGCTGAGGGCGGGGTTCACGTCCGGGTCGGCGCTGCGCGACAGGCCGCGCCACAGCACCAGCCCGGCGGCCGCCAGCGCCGCGACGATAACCAGGGCGACTATTAGCCACAGGAAGCAGCCCCCAACCGACCGGCGTTGCCCCGTCCGCGTCTCACTCGTCATGGGGCGTGACTCCGCGTTGGGCATCGAGGTAGGCCTGCAGGATGACGGCCGCGGCCACGGCATCGACCCGCTCGCGCAGCTTCTTGCCACGCCGCCCCTGGGCGCGCAGGGCGGCGCTCGCCTCGACCGTGCTCAGGCTCTCATCCCAGAAGGCGATGGGCACGGACAGC
Source organism: uncultured Ardenticatenia bacterium (assembly GCA_937858165.1). Lineage (GTDB taxonomy): Bacteria > Chloroflexota > Anaerolineae > Promineifilales > Promineifilaceae > Promineifilum. The sequence goes on along the minus strand of CALLZA010000934.1, from coordinate 1,007 downwards.
CGCCCGGCCAGGTCGGCGGCGTAGTCGCGCACCCAGGCGGCGCGTGTTCCCTCCTGGCCGCCCAGGGTGATGGGCAGGCCAAGGACCAGCAGCGTTACCCCGTTCTCGGCGATGAGGTGGGCGTAGCGGGCGCTGTCCTCCAGCCGCGACTTGCGCGTGAGGACGCTGTGGGCGCTGGCGATGGTCCGCGTCGGGTCGCTGAGGGCGACGCCGATACGCTTTTCGCCGAGGTCGAGGGCCATGACCCGGCCGGCGGGCTTGTGGGTGGTGTCGTCGGTCATAGGTTTCGGGCGCGGTTGCGCGCTCATTATCCCATGAGACGATCAAAAGCGCCGAATGGTTGCCCTACGATTGGGCTACTCATAAAGGAGATAACCGCGGATTATGCCGGTTCTTTCCCAAAAAATCTGCCGCTTCTTGCTTCATGGCCGAACATCGACCGTGATGCGGTCGGGCCGCAGGGGCAGGCGGCCCCACGCGCCGGGCCACGGACGTATGTCGAACGTGGGCGGCTCGGCCAGGAGCAGGGCGTTGAGGACGGCCGCGGCCTCGCCCAGACGCCGCCCGGCCAGTTGCGCCGCCAGGGCGGCGGCGTCGATCGTCGCCCGGCCGGTGGCTCGCGCCGTCACCAGCAGCCGATCAGGGGCGCTACCTGCTTCCAGGTCTGTCGTCAGTGTCGCCGGATCAAGGGCATAGCCGTCGGGCAGGGCACGGGCCAGAGCCGGGTAGACGAGCGCGTGAACGTCGGCCGCGGCCACGGCCAGCCCGGTCAACTCCGCTTGCAGGCCCAGCCTGTCTCTTATACACATCTCCGAGCCCACGAGACCGTACTAGATCTCGTATGCCGTCTTCTGCTTGAAAAAAAAAACAGCAGAACAAAACAGTGGAAAAAAGCCAGCGAACACGGCAGCAGGACACGTACAAAACGTATCGGACGACATCATCGACATACGATACACTGAGCAAACGACGTTCTAACACAGCACGAGAGACAGCATGTGAGCAGA
>CALLZA010000933.1 GCA_937858165.1 uncultured Ardenticatenia bacterium | reverse complement strand
TGTCATGTTACCGTGGTCGGATATGTAGTGCGCTAGTCATTATTCGACTGCTGATTAGCTAGTTGAGTGTGCTGGAGTCGCTGATAGTGATAGTTGTTTTTTTTTTTTCAAGCAGAAGACGGCATACGAGATCTAGTACGGTCTCGTGGGCTCGGAGATGTGTATAAGAGACAGGCGTACATGCGGCCCCGGAAGTGCAGCGAATCGCGTCAATGTAATCGGTCACTTCGGTGTAGTAGGGCGTAGCCTTCAGCCACCAGTTGCGGTCGGCGGCATGCCAGTCGAAGGTGGCGCTCAGGGTGTGCGCCTTTTCCGGTTCAAGGTCGATGTTGCCGATGTAACCGTTGCCGTCGCCGACAAAGTTGTTCATCACTGCGGCCATCGACCAGGTAGACCAGGTGTAGCGCTCGTAGAGATTCGGCGAGCGCACTTTGCGGGCAAAGCCGAATTCGATGTCGGTATTGACGTTGGCGGTGTAGCGGGCCAGCGCGGTCAAATCCCAGTTATTGTCGTTACGCGCATGCTCTTGGGCGTTGAAGGCGGTTGCGTCGGCGTACTGGCTGCCCATGGCGCTCACTGCCGTGTTGTAGCCACGAACATCCCCGGCATCCGATTCGACGCGCTCATAGCGTACGCCGAGCAGGCTCATCCACTGCGGGTTGATCCGTGATTCCCATTCACCAAACAGCGCTGTGCGGTCACGCTTGCCATCGTTGATGTTGTCGAAGGTGCCCGGCCCCATGCCGCCGCCGGAAGCAGGCCACCAATCGTCAAGCTGGTAGCTCTGGAATTGGCCGCCGACCCGGAGCAAATCCTGCTGGCTGAGTTGAACGTCGGCCTTGAGGTTGAACCCGGTGGTTTTGCTTTCGCTGTACATCGGCATGCCTTCGGCGCAGGTGCCTTTGGGGTTGCCGGCAAATCGAATCGGTGAACAGGGCGCGCCGGTGCCGGATTTCGAGCCATACCAGAAACGCTTGTCGGCACCGAAGTCCATGAAGTGATCGAACTCAGCCCGACCCTGCTCCGGGTCGTCCTCACGGGCCGACTCGACGCCCCACAACGCCATGACGGCGTCGCCGATGTGCTTGTCGATGCGCCCGCCATAGGCGGCGACAAGTCCGTCGAGGCGCGCCCAGAGAGCGTTGATGAGTTCGGTCACTTCCTCGGCGTCTTTCGTCTCCGACAGAGTTGTGAAGCCGACAACGTCGGCGAAGAGAACGGTGGCCTGCTTGCGTTGCTGTTCAGCCGCTCGTGGGGGGTGTTGGGCGTCCAACTGGGCGCGCATGGCGGTCAGAGCGGCATCGACGACGGCATCTCCCAGCAGCGAGCGTTGCGCCTCGAGCGCCGCCATCGCTGTGCGGAGTTGGGTAGTGTCGGCGTTGGCCTGCATGCGCCTATTGTAGCAGAGCGCGGCCCAGGATAAGAATCCTGTGGGACACAGAAAAAGGGCCGAGGCACGTGTGCCTCGGCCCTGACCTAGTTACAACGCGTTCGGCCACCGCCGGCCGAACGTCACGAGACGGCTACGGCGTGCAGATGTAGTTGGCCGTCATGCCGATCATCGCCACCGAGTCACCAATGTTCATAGGCGATTCGAGCGTCAGCACGACCTGGGAGGTGCCGGCGGGCACGTTCTCCAGGGTCACTTCGATGATGCTCAGCAGCGGGCCGTGCGTGGAGTCCGTCTGCGTCACAGTCTGCGAGACGCCGCCGGCCTCGATGGTCAGATCAACCGGGCGAGCGTCCGGGTCATTATCGACCAGCGCCACGCGCACGACCAAATCGACCGTCGTCAGCGGCGCGGGCAGCGCCACGCTCTGCACCTGGACGGGGATCCATTGCCAGTAGACGTGATTCTGGGCGCTGTTCTCGAAGTAGTCGACCATGTCCACGTACTGCTGCGCTGTGCTATACGTCGGGTAGAGCACAAACGCGCGCTGGACGAACGGGCGGGTCGTTGGCGCGCCCATCAATCTCGCCTTCCAGTAGGGCAGCGTCGTTGGCGTCAACTGCTGGCCGTACCAGAAGACGGCGTTCTGACGGTAGGCCGGGCTTTCCAGGGTCTTGTCGTTGATGTACGTCCCGTTCGGTCGAATGAAGCGGGCGTAGTTCCAGGGGCCGGATCGCTTGCCGGCCAACTGGGCGTATAGCTCGATGACGTTCTGGTTATTGGGAATGTCCACGCGAGCGCCGTTCCTGTTGATGGTTTCGCTGCCCAGGCCAGTACCTACCATGGACCTGTCTCTTATACACATCTGACGCTGCCGACGAGCGATCTAGTGTAGATCTCGGTGGTCGCCGTATCATTAAAAAACAAAGAAACAGCAGACTGGATAGTGCTCAGCTGAATTAGTACAAAAAAAAATACAAAAGCTGCAATAGCGTGCGAGCATCAGAATATGACATAACTAACATCATACAACTAACAATGAATACAACATGATCAACTG